>CANPPW010000011.1 GCA_947576095.1 uncultured Mycoplasmatota bacterium
CTTTAGTATATCATTACTCAAGATTTCCGTGTCTATATATCTATCCTAACACCAACGATTGTAATAATTGATGAATCAAAATCGTCATCTTCAATAAGGAAAATTCTAATTGCTAAATTTTTAATTTCTATAATGAATGGCTTCAGCGAAAAGGTTACACCTGGAGCTTTTTTAGTTTCTATTATTGAAAAAATGATCGAAACCGAATAGGTATAAAAAATACTTGGTAAACTTGACTTAGGAATCTATAACTTCCATACTTTAAGGTAAACTTTTGTTACTAGATGTATTGAAAACGGTTTTGATCAAAAAATTTTAAGTGAAACATTAGGACATTCTAGTGTAAAAATTACATTAGAAAGATATGTCCATCCTAATTATGAAAATAAAGGTATAATGATAAATCAATTAAAACCTTTATATATTTAAAAGGCTATGAATAGACTTTAATTTGTTTGTAGTCTTTTTTGGATTCAATTATAATTTATCAATTTTATATTTACAAAACGAATTTCTTTAAAAGATGAAAAAAGAAAATTTAATATTTTATTTAATTGAAGCGAAAAGGGGATAAATAGTTTTCTTTTTCTTGACAAGGCAAAGGAAAGTGCTAAAATATAAGATAAAATGAATTTTTTGAGTAAAACGGTTAAATCTTATGATATATATATATTTAAAATAAGATGACTGATGGAGGTAACAATGGAATTAAATATTAAAAAGGTTGAGCAGATGCGTTCTGAAGAAATTTTTGAATCTTTATTGTCGATGATTGATAATATTTTCAAACAATTTGGTTATATGGAACTGCCTAAGCAAGAGTATTATAAATTAGTAAAGAAAGAAATTTGTAATTCTAAAAAAACTTATAATGGGAACACATCCTATACTGAATTTATAGCAAAAAGAATAAAAAGTTCTTTATCAGAAGAAACAAGAAAATTAATACATGATTCTGCTTCATCATTTAGGGTAATAGACAATTATGTAAGACAAAATTTTGGGAGTATTTCAAGTTGTGAAGATGCAGAAAGATATTTTGAGGAATTAAATATTTTTTTTGAGAATCATGAATGGATACCCAATCCAGATTTATTGATTCAATTAATCAATAAAAATGATAATTTTAACAAAATGATTGAACAAATAGTAGAACAGTATTATGAAGGAATAACAAAAGGGAATGCTGAGAAAATATTTGATAATAATTTGTTAGTATTGACTGTGGAAATGTATTGTATGCTTAAAAATATAGAAATAAAGGAGGAAAAATTTGAAGTAGAAATATATGATGAGAGTGATGATGGAATAATAGACAGTTTTAAAATCTATTTAAAAGAAGTTGGTAGGAAACCATTACTATCAATAGAAGAAGAAAGAAAGCTAGCAAATAAAATCTCTAAGGGAGATGTTCAGGCAAGAGAACAATTTATAGAAAGTAATTTAAGATTAGTGATTAGTATTGCCAAATACTATTTGAATAGGGGATTATCATTTTTAGATTTAATTCAAGAGGGAAACCAAGGATTAATAGTGGCAGTTGATAAATATAATGTTGAGAAAGGATATAAGTTTGCTACATATGCAAGCCACTGGATAAGACAGGCTATAACTAGAGCTATCGCTGACAAAGGAAGTAATGTCAGACTTCCTGTTTATATGTATGAAAGAATAGGAAAATACAACAGAACAGTCATCACTTTGAAGGAAAAGTTAAATAGAGAGCCAACCATAAATGAAATAGCTATGGAAATGGACTTATCAAATTTACAAGTAAGCAAATTACAAAAAATTGAAAATGATCAAAGTATAGTGAGTGTTAATACATTAGTAGGTGAGGATAAGGATACAGAACTCGGAAATCTTATTTTAGTTGCTCATGAAACTTTAGAAGAGACAACAATTTATAAGATGTTACAAGAAGATGTTAAAAAATTAGTTGAAAATTGTAATTTAACAGAAAGGGAAAAAGAAATATTAAAGAATATATATGGTTTTAATAATCAAGAACCAATGAGTCTGAGTGAATTAGGAGAAATATACGGAATTACGAGGGAAAGAGTTAGACAAATCAAAAAAAAGGCATTAGAAAAAATTAGAAGATCAAAATATGCTAAAGATTTCACAACATATATGGATGATCCAGTAAAAGCTTTAGAAAATTTAAATAACTTTAGAGAAGAAGCATATAAAACATATAAGAAAAAATAGCAATTATGAATAAATTGCAATCAATTTATGAATATTTTAATTAGCACATAAAAGAACAATATAAATCATTTCTTAATGATATTATACAAATAGCAGAATGTAAATAAAAAAAATAACAGCTTTTTAGATGTATTTAGCTGTTATTTTTATTTGATCAAATTCAAAGGAATATTATTTTGCATTATAGACTATATCAGATAAAAAACACAAAGTAATCTACTTTATGAAGTAACTACTTCAATAACATATAAATTATACTATAAAAATTATTATTTTTGGTAATTTATTGTAAATCTAATTAAAATTTCTTATGTTTCATAATAAATATTTTAATTTTTTTCTTAATTTTTCTCAAAGAAAACTTTATTTTCTCAAAGTAGATTACTTTGAGAAATAGAGGATTTTAGTGAATGTAGAATTTAAAATAGATATCAGATAGAAGTAAGGAGAAAAAGAATGAAAAAGATGTTTTTGATAACATTTCTTTTAATGGTAATTTATTTGCCTGTAAAAGCTGCTCCTAATTGTAATAAATATCAATGTATTACTTGTGTAGCTAAAGTTAAAAACGTAGTAGAGCTTACTTATTATGTAAAATCAGATGGCAAGGAAAATATAACAGTTACCCATACCCTAAAAAGAGATGTTGAAAATAGTGCAGTCGATTATGATGTTATTTATGATAATGAGTATTTTTATAGCAAACAAAAGGATAAACTTGTTTGTCCATCACTTGGATATTTAATTGTTCCTAGTGTAGGTGCCAACCGTGTTACGAAAATTACGATGAAATTGGTTTTAAAAAAACCTCAAAATGGATCTAGTGGTAATCAGTTTTCGATATCTACTAGTTTTGATAATAAAAAGCCTTATCGCGAAAAAAAATCTGCTAAAGTTTTGAAGTGTCAGTATGATGGAAGGGTCTTTATAAGTGGCCGTGCGACAGGAAGTGTGAAACTCACTATTGTAAATGATGGAACCAATCTTAAATATAATTTTGGAAATTATAAAGTGGGTCAAATCAATGAGGCAAGTCTTTCTATGTTTCAGTCAAATTCCTGTCCCAAGTTAGCAATGAATTGTAATGTAGAATCCAAAACTTGTAATATTTATAAAGAATTAAATGATCCTATATCAAATGCTGAGAATAATAAACCACAAAAGGGTAAAGATCCTATTAATGCAGATGATCTTGAGAGAGATAATGCATTTTGTAAAAGATATGATTGCATGCCATCATCATCAGTAGATCCAAGTACAAGTGCAGCTTTAAAAAGATCAACTTGTGAAATTATTAATGTAAATACAGGCTTAGGTAGATTTTTAAATAAAATGGTCAATTATATAAGAATAGGAGTTATTTTCTTAGTACTTGTACTTGGAATGGTAGATTTAATGGGAGCCGTTGGTGCAAGTGAGGAAGGAGCTTTTAAAAAAGCAGGGACAAGATTTTTTAAACGTTTGATTGCAGCAGCTCTCGTATTTTTAGTACCAGCTATTGTAAATATATTGATATCTCTTATCAATGATGCATCTTGTGCTGGTGACCCTAATTATGATCCAACAGGTGGTATCTTTGATAATCATGCTTAAGACCAGTAAATGGTCTTTTTTTATAGGAATGTGGTGTTAAAAAAATAAGTAAGAAAAAGAAAAACACAGTAGTTTTAACCATGCTTTTAAATAATATTATCTTTGAATGTATTCTCATCTAGAGAGTGAATAGTTTCCTTAGGTATTAATTTTTGAGATCCGCCTTTAATATATTTAAATTTGATACTTATTTTTTTCATCAAATTGTTTTAATTACTTGTTAAACTTTTTGAATGATTATTTTCTAATAAGTGTTGTTTGTATTCAGTTCTAATACGAGCTGAGATTCTTTCTAAATCTAATCTTGTAATTTTTCCGCCATTGTTTGATACTGTTTCTATTTCTTTATCCGTTAAATAATTAAATAAGGGGTGGCAATTATTACAATGAATAAATCCAGGCCATAAATCGTATATTTGTTCATTAATATCAGGATATAATCCAAACCAAGTTTTAAGTTCATTGCAATATTCATAACATGTACCACCTTCGTCAGGGACATTTAGTATATGTAAATCAGATTGGTTGTTTTCGTTTTTATTTTCCATATAATATTCATAAATTGTACCACTATCTTTAGTTTCATGTAATATATATATATCAGATTGATTGTTTTCATTTGTATTTTCCATAACAATTAAATTTTCTATATTGAAAGTTTCAATATTTTGTAATGTTTCCTCTGGTTCTAATAGACTAGTATTTTCCCTTTCTAGTAGCGTATCATGTGTTACAATATAATCATTTAAGTATTGGTTATTTAATTTATCATTACTTACATTAGTTGTATTGCCTAGTTCATAATACACTATTTTTTTTGAATTCGATTTTCCTAAGCCACATCCAGATGTAACTAACACTAAACTCATCCCACCTGATATAGCTCTAGCTAATAATTGTTTATTGAATTTAACTTTTTTCATTATAAACATCTCCTTTTTTGATAGGGTATTTTAGCATAAAATCTATAATCTGTCAAAACTCTTCGCTTGACTTTTTAATAGTACATTTTTGTATGAATTTTTATCTTAGAATATTTCTATAAAATTGATTACAAAAACATCTATATCCTTTTCATAAGTTTTTTTCCTCTTTTGCACTTTTTCTTTTTATTTGTTATAATGACAAAAGGTGATATAATGCAGAATGTAGTAAAACGTATATATGATTATTCTTTAGAAGAAATTATGGGAATGCGATTTGAAAGATATTCTAGATCCATTATTTTAGATCGAGCCCTTCCTGATGTCAGAGATGGCTTAAAACCTGTACAAAGAAGAATTTTATATGGAATGTACAAGGAAAAGCATACCCATAATAAACCTTATGTCAAATCCGCACGTTGTGTAGGAGATATCATGGGTAAATATCATCCCCATGGGGATTCTTCCATTTATGATGCAATGGTAAGGATGAGTCAGTGGTGGAAACAAAATGCCATTTTAATCGATATGCAAGGAAACAATGGTTCCATGGATGGTGATGGTGCAGCTGCAATGCGTTATACAGAAGCTAGACTTTCGCAAATTGCAGGTGAATTAATTAGTAAAGATTTAGATAAAGGAACAGTCTCTATGGCTCCCAATTTTGATGATACTCTGGAAGAACCAACAGTTTTACCTGCACGATTTCCTAATTTATTAGTGAATGGTGCTAATGGAATTAGCGCAGGGTATGCGACCAATATTCCGCCTCATAATTTAAGTGAAATCATTGATGCAACAATCAAACGAATTGATAGTCCATCTTGTAATTTAGAAACTATTTTAAAAATTGTAGGTGGACCAGACTTTCCAACAGGAGGTATAATTTACGGAAAAAAAGGAATTATAGATGCCTTTACGTGTGGCCGTGGAAAAATTATAGTGCGATCTAAATATAGCATTCAAAAAAATAAAGGAAAAGAGCAGATTTTAATTACTGAAATTCCTTTTGATGTCAATAAACAAGCACTTGTTGCTAAAATAAATGAAATTCGTATTGATAAAAAAGTGGATGGAATTACAGAAGCTAGGGATGAATCCGATCGTGAAGATTCAGTTCGAATTGTTATCGATTTAAAAAAGGATGCTAATAAGGATTTAATTTTAGCATATTTATTGAAAAATACTGATTTACAGATTTCATATAATTATAATATGGTAGCGATTGTAAATAGAAGGCCAATGACTTTAGGAATTTTAAAAATATTGGATGCTTATATTGCACATCAAAAAGAAGTCATTACAAAAAGAACCCAGTTTGATTTAGCACATGCTAAGGATCAGATGCACATTGTAGAAGGACTTATAAAGGCTCTATCGATACTTGATAAAGTGATTCAAACAATTCGTGGAAGTAAAAATAAAATAAATGCTAAAGAGAATTTAGTAAAAGAATATCAATTTACGGAAAGACAAGCAGAAGCTATTGTAACCTTACAATTATATCGATTAACCAATACAGATGTTACAGAATTAATGAATGAACAAATGAATCTTAAGAAAATTATAGAAGGTCTTGATGCTTTATTACAGGACGAAAATAAAATGAAAAACCGAATGAAAGAAGAACTTCGTGAAATAAAAAAACAATATGGTACAGCAAGAAAAACAGAAATTAAAGAAGAGATTGAAGAAATAAAGATAGAGAAAGAGAAGCTCATCACTAAGGAAGATGTAATTGTTGTTATTACAAAAGAAGGATATATTAAAAGAGTATCTACAAGAAGTTATCAAAAAGAAGAAAATACTCTTTTAAAGGATACAGATTATGTAATAGGACTTTATGAAATGAATACCATAGACACGTTATTGATCTTTACAAATAAAGGCAATTATTTATATATACCAGTGCATACTATCCCGGATTTAAAGTGGAAAGAACTCGGTAAACATATCAGTAATATCATTCCAGTTGGCACAGAAGAAGTTGTGATTGGATGTTATCCTGTTTCTAATTTTGAAGTGGATGCATGTATTACTATTTTGACAAAAAATGGTATGATCAAACGAAGTAAACTAAGTGATTTTAAAGTGAATCGCTATTCTAAACCACTTGTAGCGATGAAACTAAAGGAAGATGATGAAGTCTTATATACATCTTCAAATGATGGGGATATTTTAATTGTAACAAAAAGGGGATATGGTCTTTGTTATAATATAAAAGAAGTTCCTGTTACAGGACTTAAATCAAGTGGTGTAAAAGCCATATCACTGAAAGATGATATAGTTGCTACAGCCGCTTTATTAACACCGAATATAGAGTATATCGCTCTTATAACTTCAAAAGGGACAGGGAAGAGAATGAAAGCATCAGAATTGGAAAGAACAACAAGAGCACGTAGGGGACTTTTGATGATAAGAGAGGTAAAAACAAATCCTTACGAAATTATAAAAGTATTAGCAATTGAACATAAAAATATGATTGGTATAAAAACAAAGGATGATATGTTAGAAATAAAACCGACAGAACTATCTATTAGCGATAGATATTCTGTTGGAACAACTCTTTTCCGAAATGAAATTTTAGATTGTTTCGTTTGTATAAAAGAACCTATAGGCAAGACTTTTATTCAGATAGAAGAGATGGAAACATTAGATGTAGATCTTAAAGCAAGTGATGAAGAGGCGTTGAAAAAAGTAGATGAAAAAATTTATACAATAGAAGATTTTTTAAATGAAATTGAAGAAAATAATTAAATAATTTATATAGTAGGAAAGATAAACAAATACTAAAAAGGAAAAATTAATTTATTAAAAAAGTGAAAAAAACAGGAAAGAGTCATATACTAAAATAGGTGATGGCCATGAATAAAAAAGAAGAATTTAAAAATTTTGTCAGAAAAAATCCTAGACTCATCAAATTTGTAAGAGAGGGGCAAATGGACTGGCAAAAATTTTATGAAATCTATGATTTATATGGAGAAGAAGAGAATGCCTGGAAAGATTATATAGAACCACCTCCATTAAAGGTGGAAGAAAAAAAAGAAGCTACACCCTCAATGGATTTAGTGAGTTGGCTTAAAAATATCGATTTAGATAGTATTCAAGATGGAATGAATAGCCTGCAGCGAGTAGTGGGACTTTTAGGTGAATTGACAACAAAAGATACGCCCACTACATCGACTGAGTATAAACCAAGACCCCTTTATAAACATTTTGAGGATTAATGACCTTAGAGTTACAATTTAAAATAAAAAATAACCCAATGTACCAAAATTATTTAAGGGAAAATTCATATTGGTATAAAATATTAAATCGTACCCCTGAACAATTTAAGGAATTTGAAAATAAAGCAAAAGAACGTTATCAGGTTAGAACAACAGATAAAATTAATAAAATATTAAATGCTTTCGAAATGGTGAATTCTATTGTATCATCATTAAAGTAATGCTATAATAACGAAGAGGTGCGACTATGCGATTTATCAGTGGAAAATATAAGGGAAAAAAAATAGAGGGATATAATATTGTAGGAACAAGACCTACTATGAACCGTATAAAAGAATCTTTGATTGCAACGATTCAGCCATATATAAAAAATGGCACAATTTTGGATTTATTTGCTGGAACAGGTGCTTTAGGTTTAGAGGCACTTAGTAATGGGGCTAAGGTATGCTATTTTGTGGATCAAAATTATAAATGTATTCAATCCATCCAAAATACCATAAAGCAAAACGAAATAAAAGAATTAGCTATCTATTTAAAAATGGATTATCAAAAAGCCCTAAGTAAGTGTAAGGAAGAAAAACTAAAGTTTGATGTTATATTTTTGGACCCTCCATATGAGACACATTATATTTCATCAGCCTTATCTTTCATAAAAACAAATGCATTACTGAAAGAGGATGGAATTGTAGTTTGTGAATATGAAAAAAAAACAATGGAAGCAGATGGCTTTTGTTTGTGGAAAGAGAAAAAATATGGTAGTAAATATATAGAAATCTATAAGAGTAAACAAAATTAGTTTGCTTTTTTTGTTGCAAGGATATTTTTCTTATTTCCTATATATTATAGGTAAGGAGGTGATACAATAAGAAAATATCCTTTTGTAAGACAATCTGGAATAAAGGATTGTGGGGCTGCCTGTCTTCTAATGATTGTTAAATATTATCAGGGAAATGTTTCTCTAGATAAAATGACGGATCTTTGTAGAACGACAAAAAAGGGGACAAGTGCATACCATCTTATAAATGCAGCAGAATCTTTAGGATTTCATGCCAAAGGAATGCACTGTTCTTTTTCAAGTTTATTGGATGATGTTTTATATCCATTTATTGCTCATGTAACAATTGATAATACTTATAACCATTATGTGGTCGTTTATGAAAATAATCGAAAACAAAATAATTTTCTCATTGCAGATCCTGCAGATAAAATAAAAAAAATTTCCTATCAGAAGTTTAAAGAAATATATAACGAAACAATCCTTTTATTTACCCCCACCACCCATATTGTATATGATGGAAAAGAGGTTTCTATTTTCTCATTTTTTAAAAATCTTTGTTTTAAATATAAATCTTTGTTACGATATTTTATAGTAATCTCACTTTTATTTACAATATTATCTATCTTATCAGCTCTTTACATGAAATATATGATAGAACTTTCACAAAATGCAGCCTCTTTTCAAAATATACAGTTTATTTTCTTGTTCTTTTTATGTATTATGATTTTGCAAAGCCTTACTTTTTATTTGCGAAATAGTCTTGCTTCACATATTAATCAAAAGATTAGTTTTGTTCTTACAAGCGAAACATTTTCTTATCTTTTATCACTTCCATACCCTTATTTTCGAAATCGTACTACTGGTGAAATTCTTTTAAGAATGCAGGATGTAGGCACTTTACAAGCTTTTGTGAGTACATTTATGGGAACTATTTTTATTGATTTTCCACTTTCGATCATTGCTTTATTTTTTTTGTTTCACTTGCAAGTGTCAATGTTTGTATATATAAGTGTTTTGTGTATATTTTATCTTCTTTTATATAAGATAACTGCTTCATTTTTACCAGCAATGATAGAAAAATTTCAAAGAAAAAGAGAAACAGTACACTCCTTTATGACCGAATCTATTGCAGGGTTTGAAACGATTAAAGCATTACATATCAAAAAAACAATTATGCAAGTCTTTGAACATTATTATTTGCACTATTTTCAAACGGAAGAATCTTTACATAAGCAAATTAATATTTTGTATCTGATAAAATATATTTTAGATAAGATAGGATATATATTTTTGATCTATATGGGAGTCATTCTGATTAGGAAGGGGAATTTGACAATACCTACTTTCCTTACTTGTACAACTCTTTATTCCTATATTTTACTTCCGTTTCAAAACTTCGTACAAGAAGTTCCCCAGTATAAAAAAGCCATTATATCTCTTAAAAGAATTGGTGAACTATATATATCAAAACCGAAACAAGGATACATTCATTCAAAAATAAGAGGACATATTATATTTTCAAATCTTACATATACCTATAATGAACAAAATGATATATTAAAGATGGTATCTATGGAGATAAGACAGCAAAGTAAAGTGATGATTCTTGGAAAGAGTGGAGTAGGAAAAAGCACTCTTTTAAAAATTTTAATGAAATATTATGATACAAATAGAGGTATGGTATATATAGATGGCCTAGATCTTTGTGACTATGATAAATCTGTTATTGAAAGAGATATTTGTTATATATCGCAAAATGAAGTTTTGTTTACAGATTCTCTTTATAACAATTTGACTTTATGGAAAAAAGTAGATCCTCATCATTTACAAAAAATTTTAAAAATATGTGAAATAGAAGAAATCATGGATAGCCATTCCCAAGGGTTATATATGCCGATTGAAGAGAATGGATTCAATTTATCAGGAGGCGAACGACAAAGGATTATATTAGCAAGAGCACTTTTATGTGATTTTGAAGTTTTGTTGATTGATGAGGGTATGAGTGAAATCGATGGTGCAAGAGAATCTCGTATTTTAAAGGGAATATTTTCTTATTGTCTTTGTAAAACAATTTTATTTGTAACACATCGTACGCGAAATGCTTCGTTATTTGATCAGATCATTAGGTTGGAAGAAAATGGGCAAATTTTAAATATCAGGAGAAAAGAGAATGGAAAATATATGGTGCAAAAATAGTATTATAGATGAGGCGTTATGGAAGGTCAATCGTCTAATTCTAATATTAGGTATTCTTTTTTTCATCAGTATATTATTTTGTCTTTTTTATCCCTACAAGGAAGAGTATTATTATGCTGCAAAAACTTTAAAAAAAGAAAATCAAGTGTATTTTCAAATGAAAGTTTCTATAAAAAAATATATAAAACTTAAAAATATGACCATGTATTTAGATGATAAAGCTTATTCATATAAAATTATTCATATAGAGGTAATGGATGAATCAACCTTTTTATTAACTATATCCTGCTCATATAAAAATCCGTCTTTGATAGAGCAAATCGTTTTTAAGGGAAAAAAGAAAACACTATTACAAAGAATATTACAAGCAAAATAGAGAGGATGATTTTTATGTATGAACTTACTAAAGAGGAATTACAAAAAGTGAAAGGTGGAGAATTAGGAACTGGAACTATATTTTTAATTTCTGGGGCAATTGTTTTTATAATTGGTGTTATTGATGGTTATTTAAGACCAGAAAGATGTCATTAAAAGGAGAAGGTTATGGAAGAACTTACAAAACAGCAATTGCTTAAAGTTAGGGGAGGGGCTATAAGTGCTACTTATTTAAATGCTATTGTAAAAGGAATTGATGCTTTGTTTGACTTAGGCAGGAGCCTTGGAAGTTCGATTAAACAAATTGTAACAGGAACCTCTTGTCCTGCACCTTAATAGTTTTACTTTTTGTGGTTCCATTTTGCTAAGTATGGTGTTTAGATTTTAAAAAAAGCATTTTTTGCTTTTTTTTCGTGAAAAAACGTCAAAAATACATTGAATTATTGCAAAAAACATGTTATACTACCTGTAGTTAAAAAAAAGGGGGTGCAAAATGAGTAAAGTAGTTGTCAGAAATGGTAATGTTGATGGGGCACTCCGTACTTTTAAACAAAAAAATCTCAGAGATGGTTCTTATAAGAAAATAAGAAGCATTCAAGATGGTTATATGAAACCTGGCGAAAAAAGAAGAGCTGCTAAAAAAGAAGGCACAAAAAATAGCCGAAAAAGAGAAAGATTATCAAATAGAGCCGTATAGGCTCTTTTGCATAATAAGGAGGAATTTATGAGAGAGAGAATATTAAAAGATCTAGTTTCTGCTATGAAAGACAAGGACAAAGAAAGATTATCTGTACTGCGTATGGTAAAAGGTGCTATGCAAATGGAAGAATTAGATAAAAAGAAAGAATTAGATGATACAGAGATGACCCTTTTGCTTGGAAAACAAATTAAAACAAGAAGAGATTCTCTTGCTGAATTTGAAAAAGCGAATCGCCAAGATTTAATGGACTCTACAGCAGCAGAAATTATAATTTTAGAAGAGTACATGCCTATACAAATGTCAGCAGAGGAAATTGCTTTAAAGGTTGATGAAGTGATTAAACTTGTGCAACCTACTAATGAGAAAGATGCTGGAAAGATTATGAAAGAGCTTTCATGTTTAAAGGGAAAAGCAGATATGTCTTTAGTAAATAAGATTGTAAAGGAAAAATTAAGCAAAATATAGGGTGATCCTATATTTTTTAATTGAGTAAAGCTATATTTTGAAACAGGGTGAATGAAAATGTGTCACAATTGAGTGTTTCAGAAATCACAATATTTAAAAATACAATTATTACACCTACAAATATTTTCCTGTTTGGTATTGATATTTATATCAAAAAAGATATCCAATCCATTTTATATAAAATTTGAGATAGGAAAAAATATTTTTGATTTGGCTCCTTTATTCGATTATGAATCTAGTTTTTGATGTATCAGGGGACTGCTTCTAATTTCTAGTAATGATAGAGAAAAGAAGAGAAAATATTATAAAAACTTCTTTAAAAAGTATTATAAAAGGCTTGTATTTACATAATATTATGATATAATAAGATTGGCTTTTTCAAATACACACATTACTGATTCTTATGCCAAGTGCCTTAAAGGTGGTAGTGAGAGCGTGAAAGTAATGGAGGATAAAAACAAAAGGAGGAATTTATATGGCAGTTGTGTCAATGAGTCATTTATTAGAATCAGGTGTTCACTTTGGTCATCAGACAAAAAGATGGAACCCAAAAATGAAAGAGTATATTTTTACATCAAGAGATGATATTTATATTATCGATTTACAAAAAACAGCAAAAAAAATCGATGAAGCTTATGCAGCTATGAAAGCGATTGCTGAAAATGGTGGAAAGGTTTTATTTGTTGGAACGAGAAAACAAGCAAGTGAAGCAACAAAAGAAGAAGCAATTCGTTCAGGATCTTATTATGTTAGTGAAAGATGGTTAGGTGGAACTTTAACAAACTTCAAAACAATTCGACAAAGAGTAAAAAGATTAGAAGAAATCGAAAAAATGGAACAAGATGGTGTTTTTGAAGTATTACCTAAAAAAGAAGTAATTGGTCTAAAGAAGGAATATGATAAATTAAATAAATTATTGTGTGGAATTCGTGAAATGAGAAAAATTCCAAGTGCTATGTTTATTGTAGATCCATCTAAAGAAGAAATAGCAATTAGAGAAGCTAGAAAACTTCATATTCCAGTATTTGGAATTGTAGATACAAACTGTGATCCTGATATGGTAGATTATGTAATTCCAGCTAATGATGATGCGATTCGAGCTGTAAAACTGATTATTGGTGTTATGGCAAATGCTATAGTTGAAGCACAAGGTGGAAAAATGATTGATTATTCTACTGAAAAAGAGGAAAATTCAGAGGAAATCATGCAAAAAGCACTTGAAACAGTAAAGAGAAAAGAAGATAGACGTAGACCATTTGATAATAGAGGAAAGAGACCTTATAATAATGATAGAAAACCATATACAAAAAATAATAAACCATTTGTAAAACCTGAAGAAAGAAAAGTAGAAAAAACAAAAGAAGTAGAACAAAAAAAAGATGAAGCTGTAGAAGAAAAAGCTAACAATACAGATTTATCTAAGTTAACTGTTGCAGAACTTCGTAATTTAGCTAAAGAAAAAGATGTTAAAGGCTATAGTACAATGAAAAAAGCAGAATTACTAGAAGCTTTAAAATAAATCTACAAAAATAAAGATGGTTTAAACATCTTTATTTTGTTATAAAAAGGAGGAATAATATGATAAGTGCAAGTTTAGTAAAAGAATTAAGAGAAAAAAGTGGGGCTGGAATGCTTGATTGTAAAAAAGCATTAGAAGCAGTAGATGGAAATTTCGAAGAAGCAATGGATTGGCTTAGAGAAAAAGGAAAATCAACTGCTGCAAAAAAAGCGGATCGTATTGCTGCAGAGGGACTTGCAGCTATTCAAATTGAAGGAAATGAAGCTGTAATTGTAGAGGTAAATGCTGAAACAGATTTCGTTGCTAAAAATGAGGAATTCCGCTCATTAGTAGATGAAATTTTAAAGACACTATTAAAAAATGATGTTTCTACAATGGAGGAAGCAATGAATTTACCTACATCAGAGGGAACAATTCAAGAATTATTTACAGAAAAAACATCCAAAATTGGAGAAAAACTAAGTTTTAGAAGATTCAAAAAACTAATAAAAAAAGATAGTGAATCATTTGGATCTTATTTACATATGGGTGGAAAGATCGCAGTTTTGACAGTAATAGATGGAGCAAGTGAAGAAGTTGCTAAAGATGTATCTATGCATGCTGCAGCTATGAGACCAAGTTATCTTAGAAGAGATGAAGTTCCATCAGAAGAAGTAGAAAAAGAAAAACTTGTTTTAAAAGAGCAAGCAATGAATGAAGGAAAACCAGCAGACATTGCGGAAAAAATGGTAATGGGGCGTCTAAATAAATTTTATAAAGAAATTTGTTTAGAAGAACAACCATTTGTAAAAGATAATGATCTTACTGTAGAATCTTATGTGAAAAACAATGGTGGAAGTATTACAGATATGATTCGATTTGAAGTAGGAGAGGGAATCGAAAAAAAACAAGAAAATTTTGCTGAAGAAGTAGCAAAACAAATTAATGGAAACTAGAGAATAGTTTCTTTTTATATTTCCAGAATAAATTCTATTTGAAGTTGACAATGGGGAAGGCTTTTTTTATAATATTATTAGAAAGTAGGATATATATGAATAGAGAAAAAGGTTTTACATTAATTGAATTGTTAGGTGTTATAGCATTGCTTGCACTATTATCTTTGCTAGTATCTGTGCCAGTTACAAAACATATGCAAGAGGCAAATCAAAAGGCATGTGAAGGACAATTAAATAATATTGTTTTAGCGGCTAAACAGTGGGGAGAAGATCATAAACTAGATTTGCCAGAGGAAATAGGAACACAACTTGTGTTATCTTTAGCTGAACTAAAAAGGGAAGGGTATATAGAAGAAGAGTTTAAAAATCCTATCACAAAAAATAATTTTTCTGATGAGTTGCAAGTCATAGTTACTAAAGAAGGTAAAAGATATTGGTCTTATGATGTGGTTGCGTCCAACTCTGTAAGAGCAGATCAAATATCAAAGATAGACTTATTCCATGGGCTTAATGGTGATAATCAGCCATTTAGTGGGGATTATCATTATATAGGTATGAATCCCCATAATGTACTTCATTTTTCTGAAGCTTGTTTTAGCATTGTAAATATAGCGAAAAACGGAAGTTTAAAATTAGTATACGAAGGTCCAGTTTCAACAAATGGAAGCTGTGAACATGTAAGGAGTTCTTCCTCTGGAAAACTGGAAGTGTCGCAGCCATGGAATGCAAGTAATGTAAATGATTGGAAAAATCCCAATACAACAATCCGAAAAACTTTAGAAAATTTACAAGATAAACCTGATCTTTTACACATTAGAACAAGTGATTTAGAAAAATTAGAGGATGCAACTTTTTATGTAGGAGCCGCAGGTACAGGTCCTAATGGTTCCCTATTGAATGATATACAAACAGAACAAAGTAATTCTTATATAGGGAAAGTAGGAACTTTGAATGTTACAGACTATGTAAAGGTTTGTGCTTCTACTCAAGGTGGAGCTCAAAACATAAGCGTTGCTTTCAGTGGTGGATATTGCCCAGGAAGCTATCTTCAAAAAGACTATTCATACTGGTTTATGAATGCTCATCCTAACTCCGAAGTTTGGCTTTTTTCTTCAGCCGCCCAAAGCAAGATAGATTTGAAATACCCTAATACAGCACTTTATATTAGACCTGTTGTTTATTTAAAAGCAAATACATATTTAACTGGTACAGGAACAGACGAGGATCCATTTAGAGTAGCAAATGAGAATATATGTCAAAAAAAATAGTATATATAATATAAAAACCTCATTTCTTAGATAGAATAGAAACGAGGTTTTTAATATGAAAAAATGAAGTTTTGAAGATAAATGGTTCAACTTTTAGAATAGCATGCAGTATTATTCTGTTTTAATTATTACATTTTCCTCTATATTGATTTCTGTACAAAAGGGTTGAAGGCTTGCTTTTAGGGAGGGAAATGTTATTTTATCCACTTCTAATGTATAATAAATTTGTTGCTGATACTTTTTTTCTATGATTTCATATTTTTGTAGTAAATAATTAATTTGTTTTTGGTGCTGATAGGGAAAGGTAATAAATATCCTTATTCCTTCTATTAACTGTGTGAAATGGCATTGCTTGATTGTATCATTTGCACATCCTGCATATGCTCTTAAAAGTCCTGTTGCTCCTAATTTGATTCCACCAAAATAACGGATAACAATGCATAGAACAAATTGTAGAGAATGAAAATTTAAAATATTTAAGATAGGAAGTCCAGCTGTACCACTAGGTTCTCCATCATCAAAGCATTTTGTAATAGGACCTATTTTATAGGCGTAGCATATGTGAGTAGCGTTTTTATGTATTTGTTTTTCTTTTTCAATATATGATGTAGTGTCTTTTAGAGAATATACTGGGAATACCTTGGTAATAAATTTAGATTTTTTAATTTCTTTTTCAAAATATAGTGGCTCTTTAATTGTTTGCATTCCAATCACCTTAATTTATTATATCCTACTAGAGTTCTAACTTCAAGGATATAAATATTGTAAATTCACTAAATAGAAGGTATAGAAATGTTTAAAAATTTATAGAAATATAGTCAAAAATTTACTATATTTTTGTTATAATAAAAAAGAAAAGTGAGATGAATACTATGAATGAAGAGGTTCAAAAACATATCAAACAGAAATTATCTTTAGTTCCCAATAAACCAGGTTGTTATCAAATGAAGAATAAAGACCAAGTGATTATTTATGTTGGAAAAGCAAAAAAACTTAAAAATCGTTTATCGTCTTATTTTAGAGGTACACATACAGGTAAGACAGCAAAATTAATTAGTGAAATTACTGATTTTGAGTATATTATTGTGGGAAGTGAAACAGAATCTCTTATTTTAGAATTGAACTTAATAAAAAAATATGATCCTAAATACAATATTCTACTTCGTGATGATAAGTCATATCCTTATATTGAGCTTACAAATGAAGCTGTCCCTAGATTGATGATTGTGAGAAATTTATCGAGAAAACGTGGTAAGAATCTACGGTTATATGGTCCTTATCCAAATGTAACGGCAGCGAGAAATACAGTAAATCTTTTAAACCGAATTTATCCACTTCGAAAATGTCGTACATATAATAAGAAACCTTGTTTATATTATCATATTGGACAATGTTTAGGTTTTTGTACAAACAAGGTAGAACGTTTTGATCTAGAAAAAATGCAACATGAAATTATACGCTTTTTAAAAGGGGATGATTCACTTGTTGTAGATAAATTAGAAAAAGAAATGTTAGAGGAAAGCGAAAAATTAAATTATGAAAAAGCAAAAGAACTAAAGGATCTACTAGATTATATTAAAGTCACTCTAACAAAACAAAAAGTAGAAATTCATGATACAATAGATCGGGATATTTTTGGGTATTATACAGATAAGGGATATCTTTCTATTCAAGTTTTCTTTATTAGAAGCTCTAAAATATTAGAAAGGCATTCAGCTATGATTCCTTTAATAGAAGAGGCTGATGAAGAGTTTATCAGATATGTGGCTAAATTTTATGACAAAAATTTTATTTTACCAAAAGAGATTTTGATTCCAACAACAGCTGATGCCAAAATTTTGCAAGATTATCTTGATGTGTCTGTAAAATCTCCTTTAAAAGGGGTGAAAAGAAAAATTGTAGATATGGCCATTAAAAATGCCGAAAATGCTTTATATGAAAAATTTGAACTAATAAAAAAAGATGAAGAAAAAACCATTGCAGCGAATGAGCAATTACGTGAGTTATTGCATATGGAAACACTCAATCGAATTGAATTATTTGATAATTCTAATTTGTTTGGTAATTTTAATGTATCAGGTATGGTTGTATTTAAAAATGGGAATCCATCTAAAAATGATTATCGTAAATTTAAAATTACCAATGATAAAAATGATGATTATGGTACAATGAAAGAGGTAATTTATCGCAGATATTTTCGGGTTTTAAAAGATGGTTTGGAAAAACCTGATTTAATTATTGTAGATGGTGGAAAGGGGCAAATCCACTGTGCAAGGGAAGTACTTTCAGCTTTGCATTTACCAATTAAGGTTGTAGGTCTAAAAAAAGATGATCACCATACAACTAGTGCACTACTTGAGGGAGATCCTATTCAGGAAATTATGATTGATCGAAAAAGCAATTTATTTTATTATCTAGAACGTATGCAAGATGAAGTACATCGTTATACAATTAGTTATCATAGGCAAATTCGCAGTAAAGGATCTTTAGAAAGTGTTTTAGATTCTATTTCTGGAATTGGACCTACAAGAAAAAAGGAGCTTTTAAGGAAATATCATACAATTACTAAGATTAAGGAACAAAGTGTTGCAGATCTTTGTAAGATTTTACCAAAGCAAGTTGCTCTTGAACTTTTAAAGTTTTTATCTGAATATGAATAAAAGTAGGATGTGAGTCTATGCTTTAGGAGTAAATATCTTTTTCAATTACAATGATATAAATTTTTTTACACAATATTCTGTAGAAATATTGTAAATAATTAAAAAAAGTGTTATTATAAAATCAATTTTAAATAAAGAAATATGGTTTTAATATTTTAGAAAATAATGGAAGGTGTATGACAAATCGATCAACTAAACAAGAAGAACTATAATGATAGTGAATTTATAAATAGTAAACTTGAGGAATTATATGATAAAGGTATAGTTTTATTAAAGCCTATGAACGGGGAACGAAGACAAGAAATACATAATATAGTAAAAAATATCCCAGATATTGTATCATTTACTATTGGAGATAATAATAAAGAACAAGTGGTGTTAAGGTTTAAAACATATGTGACTGAATATGTTGATGTAAAAAAATTATTTGAATTAGGTAATGAAGCATATGCAAATGGTGATTATGCCAGTTGCATAAATGCCTATAGAAGGTTACTAGAATTTTTGTGGGAACCTAAATCGTTTGTTTATGGTAAATTAGGACTTGCTTATATGAAAATACATGAAAAAGAAACAGCAATTAATTATTTAACGATTGCAACAGAATTAAGTAAAAAAGAAAATGAAATATTTGATTTTACAGAATTAATAGCTGTTCTAAATGGATTCATACCAACAAAAGATAGAAAACCTCAATTTATAATGCCAATATCTGATTTTGAAGATGATTTAGATAATTATTATGGAATAGAACAAGTTGAGCAAATCGCAGAATTAGTTACTTCTGGAGTTTCCATGAATGATGCGTGTTTAAGTTTCGATTTAAGTGATGAGCAAAAGAGTATTGTTGCATTAATTTTTGCAAAAGAATGTTATGCCCAAAAGAATTATATAATTGGTGATCAGTATTTAAAAAAAGTTGAAAGAACGAAAAATAAGTCTAAATTTGTTAAATCATTATTTGAGGAAGTAAGAAAGAATAAAAGATTTTATAAAAATAGAGTTGAAGATGGCCAAAAACATTTGGTACTAACGTCTAAAACAACAAATAACGCTAGTTTAAACTAGTGTCAGACCATTGACAAAGTGGTATATTCAAAATGAATATGTCGCTTTTTTTGATTATTTTTACAAAATGGAAAAATTTATAAAAATGACCGAAAATATTAGGCCCAACATCATTTTTATTGTACCTAATTTATTTACAAAGCAAAAAGACTATTGAACCTTTTGTCAACAGTCTGAATTATAGATATAAGTCTATGCTTTAATATTTAGAAAAATTGATTATGATAGTACCTATTTTGTTAAAATTTCAGCTTTGCATAAAGAAACAAAGGCAGGATTACTATTATTAGGTCCTACTATTACAACCATGCCAAATTCACTTATTAAAACACTACCATTAGCTACTGTCTGACCACCTGCGTTAATTTCAGCGCCTGCCGTGCCAACTGGAAGGTATAATCGACTTGCATTTTCACAATCAGTATCACATCCCTCACTAATTGGGCTAGGTGCAGGCAAGTACGTAATAGCATTATTATAAGTGGAACTCGTTATTGTAATAGAGGCAATTCTACATAATGATATCGCTTCCTGAGGCACACCTTGATTGTTTACAAGTTGTAATAATCCTGAATTGGGGTTATTATTAGGACCTGGTAATAATTCTCCTAATCTTCCACTAACATTATTGCCACTTTCCATTGCAATAATAACATTATCTGTAGGATAGAGGATTATAAGTTGCTGAATTACATTTCTCATTTGTTCTACACAGAAACAACTAGTTGAGTTTGCATTTGATCCGGTAGGTCCAGTAGGTCCCGTTGCACCACCCGATGGGCCCGTTGGACCCGTGGGACCAGTAGGACCAATCATGGCTAAACATTTTGGCTTACACTTTTTATCATGTTCTATTTTTCTAATTGCTTTATCATAACAATCCATATATAACTCCTTTCGTTATTATAAAGTATGTAAAAATAAAGATATGGTATATATGTATATCTAATTTTATAGTTTCTGACGTTTTATTCATTTTTTTATTTCAAATGTATAGTATAATAAATTTGGTGATATAAATGAATACAATTTTTTTGATTGAGGATGATGAAACAATTCGCTTAGGTCTTCGTTATTATTTAAACCAAGAAAATTTTAAAGTGATTGAAAATAACAAATGTAAAGGGACAACAGAAATTTTAGAGAGGGAGAAAATAGATTTGATTTTATTGGATTTAAATCTACCTGATGGAAATGGATTTGACCTTTTTAAGGCCATTAAGAAGGTAAAAGACGTGCCAGTAATATTTTTAACAGCAAATGATTTGGAAGTTTCGGTTGTGATGGGTTTAGATATGGGAGCAGATGATTATATAACAAAACCTTTTAAAGCAAGAGAGCTTGTATCAAGAATTAAAAGTGTATTAAGAAGGACCATTAAAAAAAATGATTCCAATATTATTTATTTGAAAGATGTTATTATTGATCTGAAACAAGCTAAAGTGTTTAAAAATAATGTAGATGTGATGTTAACCGCACTAGAATATAAAATATTATTGACACTAGCATTATCTCCTGGATGTGTTTTTACAAGAGAAAAAATCCTTGCTGATATATGGGATGTAAATGAAGCTTATGTAAATGATAATACATTGACAGTCTATATCAAGAGAATTCGCGAAAAAATAGAAACCGATGTGAATAATCCTGAGATTATTATTACAGTGAGAGGAATGGGATATAAGGTTGATGTGCCATGTTAAAAAATAAAGAATGCAAAAGATTTGTGATTGGAGAAGGGATTGTTTTAATTGTTTCAATCTTATTGGTAATGATGTTTCAAAAAATATTATTTATACAATATAAAAACAATTTGATTCAAAGTAATGGATATATTATAGCCAATATTTTGGAAAAATATCCTGAGTTCGAGGAGGATATTATAAATGCTCTTTTAAATAAAAAGGGAGATGTAGAGAAGGGGATTCAGGTTCTTTCAAAGTATGGATTATCAGATATTGATAGTCTGGATTATATGAAAGATATTTATATATTAAAAAAACAAATGATGATTTATCAGATTTCTTTTGTACTTTTTTTGTTTGGTTTGTTATCTTTTATATATTATCTTTTTATTCGAAACCAATATCAAAAAATAAACGAAATCAATCGATATATGATTTCTGTTCTAAATGGTGATTATACATTTGATATTCGAGATTATGAAGAAGGAGCTATTAGTAATCTTAAAAATGACATTTATCGTATTACAACTCTTTTAAAACAACAAATAGAAAATGCAAACCAAGGGAAAAAAGAATTGGAAACAGTCTTATCTGATATATCCCATCAGTTAAAAACACCACTTACTAGCATGTATGTTATGAATGATCTTTTATATGATGATACTATGGATGTAGAGGTAAGACATGAATTTTTAAATAAAAATAAAAAACAATTGGAGAGAATTGAATGGCTTGTAACTTCTTTACTTAAAATTTCTAGGTTAGATAGTGGAACAATTGTTTTAAAAAAACAAAAAGTAAGTGTTTATAATCTTATTCAAAAAGCTGTAGAGCCTATTCGTATACCTTTAGAACTAAAAAAACAAAATATTGTAATTGATTGTCCAGAGACTTTTTTGATCGTGGATGAAAACTGGACAGCAGAAGCATTTTTAAATATCTTGAAAAATGCCCACGAACATAGTTCAGAAAATAAAGATATTAAGATAATTGTGAAAGAAAATAACTTATACATATCTATTTTTATCATTGATGAGGGTGAAGGAATGGATACAAAGGATTTAAAAAATATTTTTAAACGATTTTATAAAGGGGAAGGAAATAAGGAGAGTATAGGGATTGGTCTTAATATGGCATATACTATTATTGTCAAACAAAATGGTGAAATAAAGGTAGAAAGTAAGAAAGGTAAAGGAACAACTTTTTGCATTTTCTTCTATAAAACAATTGTGTAATTTATAACATGACATTTTTGTCATGATAATTGTCATATCTTTGTCATAAAAATAGATTATACTAAAAAAAGAAAGGAAGAAAAATATGGAAATATTGAAAGTGGAACAATTGACAAAAATTTATGGAAAGGGGGAAGCCAAGGTTACAGCATTGGATCATGTATCCTTTACCGTTAATAAAGGAGAATTTGTATCCATTGTGGGTTCTTCAGGAAGTGGGAAGTCTACGCTTTTACATTTACTTGGAGGTGTGGATCGACCTACATCTGGGAAAATATTTGTGGATGGTGAAGATGTATATCAATTAAGTGAAACAAATCTCGCTGTTTTTAGACGAAGACAAGTGGGGTTGATTTATCAATTTTATAATTTAATTCCTATTTTGAATGTAACAGAAAATATTACATTACCTATTTTATTAGATAATAAAAAAGTTGACGAAGTGTATTTAAAGGAACTTATTGATACATTAGGTCTTGAAAAAAGAGTGCGACATTTACCAAATGAACTTTCAGGTGGACAGCAACAGAGAGTTTCCATTGGAAGAGCATTAATGAATCGACCTGCGATTCTTTTGGCAGATGAACCAACGGGAAATTTAGATTCAAAGGCTTCTAAAGAAATTATTGAATTGCTTAAATTATCAAATAAAAAATATAATCAAACAATCATTATGATTACACATGATCATTCTCTAGCTCTTGCAGCAGATCGTATTATTACATTAGAAGATGGACATATTGTCAGTGACGAGAGGGTGTCAGCATGAAGATTTTAAATAAGCTTACGATTAAACATCTGACAATGAATAAAAAAAGAACTATTGTTACAATTATTGGTGTTGTATTATCTACAGCTCTTATGGTTGGAATTGGACTTTTATTTGCATCATTACGTGACAATACTATTAAAACGACTATTGCCAGTAGAGGGGCACAACATGTTATGATACAAAATATTCCTAAAAATAAAATCAATATTTTAGAAAATAATGTGGAAATAAAAAGTGTCTATTATCGGCATGATTTAGGATTTGCGAAATTAACAGGTTCACAAAACTCTTCAAAACCTTATGTGTTGGTTTCAGAGGCCTCTAAAGAGCTTCTAGAAAATTTTACACTTCTTCAGGGACGATTGCCTCAAAGTAGTGATGAAATTGTCATTTCTAATCATATTAAAAATAATGGTGGAGTTACCTATAAAATAGGTGATAGTGTCACTTATAATATCGGAAAAAGAAAAACAGTGGACGGAACTGAATTTATCAATATGAATTTGTATGAAGATGATGAAGTTTTAACAAGCGAGGTTACAAAAACATATAAGATTGTTGGTATCATAGAAAGAACTTTTATTGAAAACTATGAATCACCAGGATATATGGTTTTTACAAAGTTAGATACAAAGAAACTTCCAGATACACTTTATTCTTATATAATATATAAAGATGTGAAAGGTATTTATGATAAAGTTGAATCTTTAGGTAAAAATCTTGGCTTTAGTAAAAAGGAAAATGCAGAAAATCTACATTTTAATGATAGCCTTTTATCTGCTTATGGAATTAGTAGATATTCTAATATTATGGATGCTATGATGGGAATTATTTTAATTGTTCTTTCACTTGTTTCTATTGGATGTATTATAGTGATTTATAATTCCTTTGCCATTTCTGTAATGGAGAGAAAAAAACAATTTGGTTTGTTTTCAAGTATTGGAGCTACAAAAAAACAGCTACGTCATACAGTATTTTTTGAAGCTTTTATTGTGGGTGTGATTGGTATACCTATAGGTATTTTATCTGCCTTATTAGGAATTGGATCTGTTTTAATGATAGTAAATGAGTTATTACCCAATCTATTTTCATTTCCACTTGCCTTATCTATTTATCCAACTTTTATTTTTATCCCTACTTTATTTATGATTGCTGTGATTTTATTTTCTGCCTTCTTTCCTGCACATAGAGCCAGTAAAATTACACCAATTGAAGCCATTCGACAAAATGATGATATTAAAGTATCATCTAGAAAACTAAAGACAAATCATTTTGTTCGAAAAATATTTGGAATAGAAGGGGAACTTGCTTTAAAAAATATGAAGCGAAATAAAAAGAAATACAGGATTACAGTCATTTCTTTATTTGTAAGTATTGTATTATTTATTTCATTTTCTAGTCTTTTAAATTATTGGCTTGCAGCAGCAGGAGATGTGATTGAAACACCAAATTTTGATTTGTATGCTAATATTGGTACAGAAAATGATGAGAAGGTTCAACAGATATATGAAACAATAAAAGAAAATGAAGAAGTAATAGATGTTTCTCTTATTAAAGTAAGTAATTTAGATGTTACAGGGTTTAGTGAAAAATATAGTACCAAAGCAAAGGAAGTATTAAGTCATGAGGAAGAAATAAAGTCAAATGCGAATATTGAAACGCAAATGATTAATTTATATGCTTTAGATACTGATACATACCAAAAATTATTAAAAGATATGAATTTAAAACAGGATACTCCTATTATGCTAAATCGAACACGGAATGTAATGTATAGTAGAACATCTAGAAAAACAGAAACCTTTGATATATTTGATAAACCTATTGATGTTCTTTCACTATATAAAAGCGAGTATAATGAACAAACAGATCGTTTGATAAGAGAAAAATTCTTTGAACTTAAAAATATAGTTTATACTGATATAACACCATTAGGAACAGAATATACCTCTATGGTAAGTTGCCCAACTCTTATAGTAAGTGAAGAAATGTTTGAAACGATTCTAAGTAAAATAGAGGATGGAAATTATTATCAAAATATTTATATTAAAGCAAATTCTGATAAGAAACTAGATGCTTATTTGAAAGATTTAGAAAATAACGGCAATTTCGATCATTACTATTATTATAATTATAAGGAAGCTCTGAAGTTACAAAAGAATATGATTTTTGTTTTAAAATTATTATTATATGGATTTATTGCTTTGGTAACTTTGATTGGGGTAACAAGTGTATTTAATACCATTTATACAAGTATATCACTACGAAGAAAAGAGTTTGCTATGCTAAGAAGTGTAGGATTGACTCCAAAAGGATTTAATAAAATTTTATATTTTGAAAGTATTTTCTTTGGTCTTAAATCTCTGTTATATGCCATACCAGTTTCTTTATTTATAACATATTTATTTGGAAAAGAAATGAGAGGAGTTGTTACAGTTTCAGCATTATTAATTCCATTTGAAAGCATTATTGTTGCAGTAATTGGTGTATTTATAATTGTTATTGTTACAATGTTATATGCTTCATCTAAAATAAAAAAAGAAAATATATTAGAAGCCATTCGTGAAGAAAACATTTAGTTTTCTTTTTTTGATACATTTTAGTCTACATAAAATTAGACTACATATAATGAGATATATATAATTTTTTTAGAAGACTAGATATAATATAATAAGCATGTTATAATAATATAAACATAAGAAAAGAGGTTTGTATGAAAGAAAATATTGTTTTAGGAATCAAAGGTTTTTTTATAGGAATTGCAAATATTATCCCAGGTGTTAGTGGAGGAACCTTGGCAATTACTATGGGAATTTATGAAAGATTGATTGAAGCGATTAGTCATTTTTTTGGTAAATTTAAAGAAAATATGAAATTTTTAATACCAATTGGTGTTGGTGCTGTTTTAGCAATTATATTAGGAAGTAAAATCATTGGATATTCACTGGATACATTTCCACTGCCTACCATTTTATTTTTTACAGGATTAATTTTGGGTGGAGTTCCTATGTTATATAATAAGGTGAAAGGAAATTTTAAAATTTCTAATATCATTTTTTTTCTCCTTACATTTGCTTTTATTATTGGGATTATGTTTTTGAAAACAGGAAAAGAAGTTCGTTTTGAAAATATGAATTTTATGAGTTATATTCTTCTATTTATAGTTGGAATTATCTCAGCCGCTACTATGATTATTCCAGGAATTAGTGGTTCTTTTATGTTAATGGTTATGGGGTATTATAAGCCTATTTTAAATACTATTAATGCACTTACTTCGTTTGAAAATATAGGCCATAATATTAGTATCTTATTACCTTTTGGTTTAGGTATTTTGGTAGGATTTGTAGGAATTGCAAAACTATTGGAAATTTTATTTCAAAAATTTGAGATTCCAACTTACTTTGGAATTATTGGTTTTGTATTGGCATCTATTATAGGTATTTTTGCAAGTACACCAGGTTTATCTTTTTCGATATTACCATTTCTAATTGGTATAATCTTATTTTTAATAGGATTTGGAATTGCTTATCGTCTGGGAGATTAAAAAGTTCAGTTTGAACTTTTTTTTACAAGTTGACACCCCTTTGGGTTATTTATTTTTGTATCACATATAATTATGATATAATAAAGTAGGTGATAAAATGAGAGTCATAATTTCAGCAGGTGGTACAGGTGGTCATATTTATCCTGCACTTGCTATTATTCATAAAATTAAAGAAAAAGAGCCTGAGAGTACATTTATATATATAGGGACCCATAATCGTATGGAAAAAGATATTGTTCCCAAAGAAGGTATTCCTTTTCGAGCTATTGAAATGTATGGATTTAATAAAAAAAATATCTTTAGCAATATAAAAGTAATGCGTTGTATTGTAAGAGGATATTATTCCTGTCGAAAAATTATGAAAGAATTTAAACCAGATATTGTTATTGGTGTTGGAGGATATATAACAGTTCCTGTAGTAATGGCTGCTCATAAACTGGGGGTTAAAACGATGATTCATGAGCAAAATAGTATTCCAGGTAAAGCCAATCTTTTTTTAAGTAAGTATGTCAATAAAATTGCTGTTTCTTTTCAATCCAGTCTTTCTCATTTTCCAAGTTATAAGACTGTATTTACAGGAAATCCTTGTAGTGAAGAGGCCATCTATAAAACACCTATTGATAAAAAAACATTAGGACTTGATCCTGGTAAAAAATTAGTATTAATTGTCATGGGGTCTTTAGGTGCGAGTAAGATGAATACATATCTTTTGTCTTGTATGGAAAGTTTTAAAAACCAATCATATGAGGTTCTATTTGTTACAGGAAAAAAAGATTACGAAGAAATCAGGAAAAATACATTTCCTAAAAATGTATTTGTTCTTCCGTATATTGATAATATGACAAGAGTCATGAAACAAACAGATGTTATTGTATCTAGGGCAGGTGCTTCTACATTAAGCGAAATTATAGCCTTAAAACTTCCATCTATTTTAATACCAAGCCCCTATGTCCCTAATAATCATCAATATAAAAATGCTATGGATTTAGTAAAAAATGAAGCGGCGATTTTGTTAGAAGAAAAAGATTTGACTGGAGATATACTTCCTTTGAAAATAGCAGAAGCATTAACACATGATGTGCAAAGAAAACTAAAAAATGGTTTAAAAAAATCAGATATGCCTAAAAGTGCTACTAAAATTTATGAAGAAATGAAAAAGATAATAGATAGGAAGTAGATATATGATAGATATACAAAAGTTAGAAAAACAAGATTTTGGTGAAATTATTTTTAAACCATACATGAAAGATTATACGACCTATAAAGTAGGAGGAATGGCAGAAGCTATGGTTTTTCCAAAGTCAGTAGAATCATTAATTGGACTATTAACATATTTAAAAAAAGAAAAAATAAGATATAAAGTTGTTGGAAATGGTTCTAATTTGATTTTTAGTGATAGTGGATTTGATGGAGTTATTATTAAACTAGATGAATTTACACATTTGAATATAAGTGGAAATCAAATTACGGTGGGGGCTGGCTATAACCTTATGAGGCTTTCCATAAAACTATCTCGTTCTGGATATAGAAATCTTGAATTTGCATCAGGCATTCCTGGGACATTAGGGGGAGCTATTTACATGAATGCAGGTGCTTATCAAAGTGATATGGGATATATTGTTAAAAGTGCCAAACTCCTTACCCCAGATTTAGAAATAAAAACATTTTTTAATCACGATTTAAATTTTCATTATAGAACTTCCTTTTTGAAGGAACATGAGGGTTATATTTGTTTAGAGGCGACGTTAGAACTGCCCTTTGGTGATGCTAAAGAAAGCATGGAACTGATTGCTGAGAGAAAGAAAAGACGTGTGGAATCGCAACCACTTTCTTATCCAAGTGCAGGGAGTGTATTTAGAAACCCTAAAGATATACCAGCTTGGAAATTGGTAGAACTTGCAGGTTTTAAAGGTAGAAAAATAGGGGGAGCACAGGTTAGTGAAAAACATGCCAACTTTATTATTAATGTAGATGGGGCCACTGCAGCTGATATTCGAAAATTGATAGATGAAATTAAGGAAAGCGTAAAAGAAAAATACAATGTTCTTTTAAAAGAGGAGCAAGAATTTGTAAAATAGGTGATACAATGAAAAAAAATATGATACAAAACAAACAAAAGGTATCTTCTCCCAAAAAAGGGAAAAAAAGGGTTAAAATTAAATATAAAAATGTCTTCTTATTTTTGATTTTTCTAACATTTATTATATTTATCTTTTATTGTATACTACATATACCCATTAAAAACATTTATATCAAAGGAAATAAATATCTTAAAGATCAAGAAATTTTAGAAATGCTTGGTATAAATGAGTATCCTCCAGCTATTCAAACTATAGCTCCATTGTTAGAAAAGAAAGCAAAAAAACAAATATTGATTAAAAATATAAAAATCTCTCATAAATATATAACTGAAATTTGGATTCAGATAGAAGAAAATATTCCTCTATTTTATGATTCAACGAAGCAAAAAACCATTCTAAAAGATGGAAAGCAGACCGATATAAAATTTCTTACGCCTACACTTCTCAATTATATTCCAGAACAAAAATATGAAAGATTTATTGAGAAGATAGCACAAACAAATCCTAAGGTGCTCCAAAAAATATCAGAAATTAAATACGATCCAAATGATAAAGATGAAGAACGCTTTCTTATGAGTATGAATGATGGCAATTATGTATATGTAACACTAGGGTATTTTGATAGACTTGATACATATATAGATGTTATTAAGCAAATTTCTAAAAAATTTAATCATAAAAAAGGGATTTTATATTTAGATTCAGGTGGATATTTTGAGGCCTTAGGTGATTAATATAATTTTGATATAATTTTAAAAGAGAAAAAATATTTTTTTAAAAATTTTTTCTTTTATTTTGGAGGATTATATAGTATAATGATAGTTAGATGTGGGTGGTGATTTTGTGAGACATATATATACAGGACTTGATATTGGTTCACATGCCATCAAAATTGTTGTTTGCGAATTATATAAAAACAAGCTCAATTTACTTGCGGCAGTAGAAACCCCCTCTATGGGAATAAAAAGAGGTTTAATAACAGATGCCGAATTGGCACAAAAATCTATAAAAAAAGGACTTGATTCTATAGAAGGTATGCTTGGAATATCAATCAAAGAGGTTGTTGTAAGTATTCCTTCTTATCATGCAGACTTTGAAGTGGTCAAAGGAGAGTGCGAAATTGATGGAAATGGAATTATTGCAGGAAAGCATGTTCAAAAAGTATTAGAAGATGCCTTAAAAAAAAGAACGGTAGGAACGCTTGAAATGGTCACGGATTTACCAATCGATTTTAAAGTAGATGATAAAAATGGGGTAATGGATCCTAAAGGACTGTTAGCAGATTATTTAGAGGTGCGATCAATTGTTACTAGTGTACCTAAAAAAAATCTTTATTCAGTTGCCTCCATATTAGATCAAATTGGACTAGAAATCGTTGATGTTACTTTAAATCCCATTGCCAATATCGCTAATTTTAAAACGAAGGAGATAGAAGATGCTACAACCATCGTGATTGATATAGGATATGAAACAACAACAGTATCTCTTTATAACAATGCGATTTTGATTCAAAATGAAATTTTAAATATAGGTAGTAAAAAAATAGAAAAAGATCTTTCCTATATCTATAAAATATCTACAAAAAATGCACATATCATACAAGAAAGATTTGCCTTAGCACATAAGAGAAATGCAAATGTTAATGAATTTTATGAAATTGTGAATACAATGAATGAAAAAATCAGAATTAGTCAATTTGAAGCTTCAGAGATCGTAATGGCACGTTTAGAAGAAATTCTTACAGAGGCCCAAAAGGTTTTTACAACCTTGACAAGTCCTAAAATAGATTATATTATAATTACAGGGGGCATAAGCAATATGGCAGATTTTGACTATATTGCAAATGATGTCTTTGGAAAAAAATCAATACTTGGTCATATAAAAATGCTAGGAATTAGAAATAATGCATATTCAGTGGCACTCGGGAATATTATACATTTCATTCATAGGCTTAAATTGACGGGTAAAGAATATACGATGATAGATGAAGAAGATGAAGAAGGACTTGCAAATAGAGGCAAAGGCATAAATATATCAAGTGACTCTATGTTAGGTAAAGTATTCGGATACTTTTTTAACGAATAGGAGGATTTATAAAATGTTTGGATTAGAAATGGATCAAATTGCAAAGATTAAAGTAATTGGTGTTGGTGGTGGCGGTTGTAATGCTGTAAACCGTATGATAGAATCGGGAGTAAAAGGAGTCGATTTTATTGTAGCAAATACTGATTTACAGGTATTAAATTGTTCAAATGCACCTATAAAAATACAAATTGGTGCGGAACTTACAGGTGGCCGTGGTGCAGGAGCAAAACCTGAAATAGGTAGAGAAGCTGCAATGGAATCAAAAAAAGAAATAGAAGAAGCTTTAACTGGTGCTGACATGGTATTTGTAACATGTGGAATGGGTGGAGGAACAGGAACTGGTGCCGCTCCTATTATTGCAGATATTGCACAAGAACAAGGTGCCCTTACTGTAGGAATTGTAACAAAACCATTTTCCTTTGAAGGTAAAAAAAGAATGGATCAGGCATTGGCGGGACTTGAAGAATTAAAAGGTCATGTTGATACATTGATTGTGATCCCTAATGATCGACTAAGAGATATTATTGATAAGACCACACCACTTTTAGATTCCTTTAAGGAAGTTGATAATGTTCTAAGGCGTGGTGTACAATCTATTTCTGATTTGATTGCTGTCGCAGGGTTAATCAATTTGGATTTTGCAGATGTAAAAGCTGTGATGGAAAAAAGAGGAAATGCTCTAATAGGAATTGGAATGGGAGTAGGCGAAAATAGGGCAGCTGATGCTGCAAGAGAAGCTGTATCTAGTCCGCTTTTAGAAACAAGTATTGATGGAGCTACTGATGCTATTATTAATGTTACAGGAGGTGCTAATTTAACTTTATTTGAAGTTGAGGAAGCCGCTGAAGTAGTTAGAGGCTCAGCTAATACAGATATTAATACAATTTTTGGAGCTGTTATTAATGAAAATTTAACAGATGAAATTATTGTAACGGTTATTGCTACAGGATTTGAGGAAACTTCCGAACCTATTTATCATTCTTATTCAAGAAGAGAAGAAATTAAAAAGGATATTGAAGAAGGCAATGATGATAATAATGATATTCCATCATTTCTTAGAAAAAGAGGATTTTAATTAAAAAAAGCTTGCAAATTATATAAAACTATTTTATAATGGTCAAGGTGCTTAAAAAGAAGTATGTAATCACTATACTTCTTTTTAAGTGCGTATTTGTGTTTATGAAGTTTTAGAAAGGAAAAATAAAATGAAAAAATGTAGTACAGATGGTACAGATAGTATAGAAACATTAATAAATGGGTATTTATTTAAAAATCATTTCAATATGGAGAATCCTGATGTCTATAAATTTAAAGAATGTATTGAATTTTGGGAAGATACAGATGTAGTACAGATTCAAGAAATCATTGCCCAAAACCCTTATAACTTGTATATTGATCTTGCTATTTATTATGAAAAAGGCGTTATCAAGCTTGCCCAAATAATGTGGGATGCATATAATCCTAAACAAACCAAAGTTGATATAAATCAGCTTAATCATTTATTATTAAATGGAATTGCCCTTGTTCAAAAATATAAGCAAAGTGGTAGTAAATGTAAAACATTATTATTAAAAAAAGAATGATTTTCATTCTTTTTTTGCTAAATATTTAATTTTTTCTGTATTTTTAAAGTTAAGTTTTGCAACTTTGGATAATTGATCAAACCCATATGTTTCAACAACTTTGACACCTACTAAATCTACTTTATCACTTGCTCCTTTTAAAAGAGGTATTCCAATATCTTTACTTAATCGATTAAATTCTTTTAAAAATATATATCTACTAATTAAGGAAGCACAAGCAACTGATAAACATTTATCTTCTCCTTTGGTTAAAAATGTAATACCTTTACATATAATAGGTATATCTTTTAAGTAATTATAATAGACGAATTTTTGAGCAAACTGATCCACTACAATATAATCAGCTGGATAATTTTTGGCTTTTAATTTTAATAATACTTTATTATGAAGAATAGCCTTGATTTTATTCATATTTGTTTTTTCAGAATAATGTGAATTATAGTCTCTGTTGGATAGAATAATACTTTCATATGGTATTTTTTTGATAATTTTTGGTACGATTTCCAGGATTTTTTCATCTGATAATTTTTTTGAATCTTTAACACCTATGGTTTCTAAAAAGGGAATGTTTTCTTTAGATACATAAGCAGCAGTTACAACAATAGGACCAAAGTAATCACCTGTTCCTACTTCATCTGAACCAATAGAAGAGGAGTAATAAACGTTAGGATCTGTTTCTTTTATTTCTATTTTTTTCTTTTGTTCACTGTTTTTTTCTTGGATTTGAGAAAGTGGATTTAGGTGTTTTTCTCTTTGTCTCCAAATGGCCGCGTCAATATCAGCGCTTATTCCTTGAAAAACGACTTTACCTGATTCATATAAGGTAACAACTGTATCTTCTTCATCAGCTTGGAATATAGCATAATTAGGAGTTTTAGGTCTTTTTTTATATTGAAAATGTGCAATCATTTCCTGTTTGGTATTTTCACTTACTTTAAATGAAATTGTCAATAGAATCACCTCTTTTATATTCTAACATATTTTTAAGGTAAAAGCTTTCTTTTTTTGACAAAATATACTATAATACAATAAGGAGGTCTACTATGAATATAATTGATATTATTGTTCTTTTCCTTCTTTTATGGGGAGCGTTGATCGGATTTAAAAGAGGATTTACACATTCTTTACTTTCTTGTGTAGGAGTTCTTGTCATTTTTATAATTTCTTATTTTTTTAAAAATCCAATTTCCCAATTCTTTTATCTTCATTTTCCTTTTTTTAAGTTTGGCGGATTTCTTAAAGGTATTACTGTTTTAAATATTTTGTTATATGAATTACTTGCTTTTTCACTTATTTTTGGTATTTTAATGATTTTATTTAAAATTTTATTACTTGTTAGTAAAATATTTGAAAAAATTTTGAAATTTACCATTATTTTAGGCATTCCTTCCAAATTACTTGGAATGATTGTGGGGGTAATCGAGTATTTTGTTATTGCATTTGTTTTTCTTTATGTAATAAGTATGCCTTTTTTTCAAATTGAGGCTGTAAAAAAATCTAAATTAAGAGAACCTATTATGACAAAGATACCTATTTTAAAAAATGTGATTGATAAATCCGTTTTTGTAACCGAGGAATTTGAAATTTTATTAAAACAGTACAAAGAAGATACGAGTGCAGAGGAGTTTAATTTACAAACATTGGATTTATTTTTGAAGTATAAATTGATTCGAGTAGAAACTGTAGATTTACTTGTACAAAAGAAAAAGCTTATTTTCGACAAAAAAGGGTTGGATGCTGTGTTATCTAAGTATAGGGAGGTGAATTAAATGATAGTAGAAGGTACAAAGGAAAACTTTCAAGATGCTTTACAGAAGGGAATTGTGCTAGTTGATTTTTTTGCAACATGGTGTGGACCATGTAAAATGTTGCACCCTGTTTTAGAAGAAGTTCTAGAAGAAGAGAATCTTACAATTGTAAAGGTAGATATTGATAAAAATGAATCATTAGCTGTTGAGTATGGTGTGATGAGTGTTCCTACTATGATCCTTTTTAAGGATGGCCATGAAATGAGTAAATCAATTGGTTATAAAGATAAACAAACTCTATTAAATTGGATTCGAGAAAGCATATAATGCTTTTTTTAATAAAATTTAAAATTGACTGGAAATGATATGTGTGATATTATATTGCTACTTTTAAACGGGAGGTATATTATGAAAATAAAAACATTAAATGCTATGAAAAAAAGATTATTATCTCTTACCATTGCTTCAGCTGTAGCAATGAGCAGTTCTGGATGTGGGGATCGCACAAAAATAAAAACTGAAAATTGTGCAATATTGGTGCATAATGGTCGTTATTATTTGGTAGAATTAGATCCTGTTTTTGATACATCTACAATATTTATTAAAAATATAGAGAATTCTTCTAATATGGGAAAAATCGATTCTGATTATATAATGCCAGAAGAAGAGATATTTTCGAAGAATCAGTTTTATCCATTAAGTAATTGGATCGAAAGTGAATATTTAGATGATTCAAGCAAACAATTTTTAGCTAAAACCAGTAAAGAACAAATACAATATTTAGATGCAATGATCCCATATCCATTAAATGGTCAATATGGCCAGTTAAAATACTATTCCTATTTAGATCCTAAAACCATGAATACTTATAATTACATTGGATATGACTTTGATTTTGTGAATCATTCTAAAACGGGTGTGTTTGATATTGTTACAGGAAAAGTTTATTCATTTTCACAGTTAGGTGTTGTGGAAACAGAACTAGTTGTTAATAGGAAAGAGTTTATTACTAAAAAAGAAGCAGAACAGTTGCTTTCTGCCTATCAAAAGGAATGCCATAACCAGCTTATTTTGAAATAAGAATGCTGAAGCTATCTTTTTCGATAATTAAAAATAGAATGGTGTAATTTAAAAAAGTGATTGCTATAAATTTAGTAGTATCACTTTTTTTAAAAATAGATTTACATTCTATATAAACATAAGTATAATGAAAATTGGTGATTACATGCAAAGATATTTTAGTACCAATAAAAAGGAAGATTTATTTCTTTTATCTGATGAAGATTTATATCATATAAAAACAGTTATGAGAATGAAGACGAAAGATGAAATTGAAATAATATATGATCATACTCTTTATATATGTGAACTCGTAGAGGATGGGGGCTCTTATAAGGGGAAAATGAAACAAAAAGTGTATCAAGACTATAAGGAGTTGGATATTACATTAATTGTTCCTTTGTTAAAGGAGCAAAAAATGGATTTAATTTTACAGAAAGCTACAGAATTAGGAGTAAATAAGATTATTCCTTTTTCTGCTAAAAGAAGTGTTGTTAAAATAGATCAGAATAAGGAATCACATAAATTATTAAGATGGAATCGTATTTGTAAAGAAGCAAGTGAACAAGCAAAACGGCTAAGTATTCCAATTGTAACAACCATTCATACATTAGAGCAGTTACAGAATCTTCAAGGGCTATCAATTCTTTGTAGCACTCGTGAAAAAAAAAGAACAATCAGAAATCTTTTGCAATCCAATAAAAACTATGATAAAATGAATATAATTATGGGTCCAGAAGGTGGCTTTACCATAGAAGAAGAAACCTTTTTGGAACAAAATAAATTTCATAGTATAACACTGGGAAAAAGAATTATGAGAGTAGAAACAGTACCATTATTTTTAATGAGTGTTATTAATTATGAATATATGGAGTGGTAATATGTATATTTTAGAAACAATATCAGCAGCCAGTTTTCTTTTGGTTTGTATGATTACAATTATTCTTGTTATTATGATGGTTTGTATGATTTTTTTAACAAGTAAAAAACCGAAAGAAAAAAACGATCATGTAACCTTTGCACTTTCTGAAGAGAAGGAAAATATAATACCAAAAGAAAGACCTAAAGCTGATATTCAATCAGTTTTAGATCAAATGGAAAATGAATTGGAACAAGGTCCTAAAGTGAGTACTCATACCTTTGAGGAAGAACAAGAGGAAAAGGCTGTGATTAGTTATAGAGAATTACTGAAAGTAGCAGGTAAATTAAAAGAAGAAATTAAAGAAAATGAAGATGCTATGGAACGAGCTGCTATTCAGTCAAAAAAACAGGATGAAAAGAACTCAATAGACGATAAAAAGTTTAAAAAAACAGAATTTATTTCGCCTGTTTATGGGAAACAGGCAACTGAAGCGAAAAAACAATATTCATCACAAAATGAAGATAGCGAGGATTTTTTATCGCAATTAAAAGATTTAAGAAAAAATTTAGAATAGACAATCTTGTCTATTTTTTTGGAGGATTATATGAAGTTTTATATATATACATTGGGATGTAAAGTAAACGAGTACGAATCAAGGGTTATGGCAGATTTATTAACCAATCAAGGATTTATAGAGTCTGAAAATGATGAAAATGTAGATGTATGTATTATTAATACATGTTCTGTTACCAATACAGCAGATCATAAATCAGCAAAAGTGATTCGTAGTGCGATTCGAAAGAATCCTGCTGCTATTGTGGTTGTGACAGGCTGCTTCGCTCAAGCGAGTCAGGATAATGCTTTGCAAATAGAAGGCGTTGATATTGTCATTGGAAATAAAAATAAAACCAAAATAGTAGATTATATAAATGAATTTTATCAAAAGAAAGAACAGCTGGCATTGGTAGAAGATATGACGCATATTTCATTTGAACCAATGCGGCTAAATAATTTTAATAAAACTAGAGCTTTTGTGAAAATCCAAGATGGATGTAATAATTTTTGTTCTTATTGTATCATTCCTTATACAAGAGGAAATGTTAGAAGCAAAAAAAAGGAAGATGTGATAGAAGAAGTAAAACATTTAACAAAGCAAGGGCATAAAGAAATTGTATTGACTGGAATTCACACAGGAAATTATGGAGCTGAGTTTACAAATTATGATTTTGCAGATTTATTAAAAGATCTTTTACAAATAAAAGAGTTGCACCATCTTCGGATATCATCTATTGAAATGAATGAAATTAATGATAGGGTTTTAAAACGAATGGAAGAAAATCAAGTTTTAGTAGATCATATGCATATTCCTTTGCAATCAGGAAGCAATAAAATATTGAAGGCTATGAATCGTAAGTATGATAAGACGGAATTTATAAACAAAATAAAGCAGATCCGTGATATAAGACCTAATATTTCTATTACTACAGATATTATAGTGGGATTTCCTGGTGAAACAGAGGAAGATTTTTTAGAGATGATTGCTACGATTCAAGAAATAGGTTTTACAAAATTACATGTTTTTCCTTTTTCTAGAAGAAAGAATACTGTAGCAGATACGATGGAAAACCAAATTGAAGATAACCTAAAAAAAGAAAGGGTTCGTATTTTGTTAGAACTTTCTAAAACGTTAGAACTTGCTTATATGAAAGAGCAATTACATAAAGAGATGATTTTTATTCCAGAAATATATAAAGATGGATTTTTGATAGGTCATACTGGCAATTATCTTTTGATAAAATGTAAGGGACCTTGTGCCTATCTGCATACAGAAAGAAAAGTTCATTTAAAGGAACTTGCATATCCTTATATTATAGGAGAAATTATTTTTTAAAAAAATTTGGAAAAATGAGAGTTACTTATATAAAACGACAGAAAATATTCTGGCGTTTTTTTATAATAGAATTGGTGATAATATGAGAGTATATGTGGATCTTGTTTTTCTATTGAACTTTGCATTTGATTTTTTATTACTTTTAACTATATCTATTTTACTTAGAAGAAATGTTTCTATAAATCGGATTATATTGGGGGCTTTTGTTGGGAGTTTATCCGTTTTTTTTCTTTTTATACCCATTTCTACTCTCACTTTATTTTTTATCAAAATTGTGATTAGTATATTGATGGTTTTGTGTTCATTTGGGTATAGAACTATAAAGTATACATTGCGCAATTTTACCTATCTTTATATGACTAGTATTGTGTTAGGTGGTTTTTTATATTTTTTGAATATCCAATTTTCTTATAAACAAGAAGGACTTGTATTTTATCATCATGGTCTTAGTATCAATTATATTGTTTTAATTGTTGCATCACCCATCATTCTTTATTTATATATAAAACAAGGATTGTATCTAAAACAAAACTATAATCACTATTATAAAGTGAATTTGTATTTAAAAAATAATCAGTGTATTTGTTTAAATGCTTTTTTAGATACTGGAAATGTGTTAGAAGATCCTTATTTTCATAAACCTGTTATTTTGATGAATAAAAAAAGAATGATATATGATATCAATGAATTTGGTATGATTCTAGTTCCATATCAAACTGTTAGTGGATCAGGTTTACTAAAATGTTTTAAAGCGGAAAAAATGCAAATTGGTAAAAAGGAGTATCATCATTTTTTGGTTGGAATTATGGAGGATTCTATTCACTTAGATGGAGTGGATTGTATTTTAAATAAAAAGATTATGGAGGGATGAAATGATACAAAAAATTAAAGCATTTTTAATTTTTATATTTGATGAAACAAAAAGTATTTTTTTTGTAGGAAGTACTGATAAATTAGCAGAACCACTATCTAAAGAAGAAGAAGATTTATATATCGGGTTATCACTAAATGGTGATGAGGAAGCAAAAAATAAACTGATTGAACATAATTTGCGACTTGTTGTTTTTTTGGCTAAAAAGTACGAAAATACAGGCGTTGATCTTGAGGATTTGGTTAGTATTGGTACAATTGGGTTAATTAAAGGAGTAGGTACTTATAAAGCAGATAAAAATATAAAATTAGCTACTTATGCTTCTAGATGTATTGATAATGAAATTTTAATGTTTTTAAGAAAAAATAAAAGAAGAAAGGGAGAGGTTTCTTTTGAAGATAGTCTAAGTTATGATGCAGAGGGAAATGAATTACATCTAGAAGATATTCTAGGAACTGATGCAGATATTGTTACAAAAGGTTTAGAAGATAAAAATGATAAAAAAATGTTATATGAAGAAATTGGGAGATTAAGTGGAAGAGATAAACAAATTATGGTTTTAAGATATGGACTTGGTAACGCAGAGGAAATGACACAAAAAGATGTGGCAAAACTTTTAGGAATTAGTCAATCTTATATATCGAGAATTGAAAAAAAAGTCATTCGAAGACTTAAAATGAACGCTAAATTTTGAACATCTTTTTTTTCCAAATCAAACATGATATAATATTATATATAAAATAGAGGAAGTGAAAGTTTTGAAAAGTATTTACCCTAAAATAGATTCTCTCTTTACAGGAATTCATAAGTTAAAAAAATACATAGATAAATATCAAGGCGTAGAAATTCAGATAATGGAAATAGACGAGGATGCTTCCTTTTTGTCAGAAGATATTCTACACACACTTTATAGTGTGTGTTCTACTATAAAGGAAGTAACACTACGTGCACCTTTGCATTATTACAATTTAGAAATGGTATTATGTAAAGACAAAAATATTATATTAAATCAACTAGCAGAAATTCGAAAATTGTCTAAGGATTTGAACATTCATATTAATTTATTATATCGTACTGATTGGAGTGTAGAGGCACATAAGGAATGTACCTTATTGTTGTTAAGGGAATTTTTGTCTTTTATTAAAGGGTATGATATATGTATATTACTGGAAAACAGCTACAAGGGATTAGAGAAAGAGTGCAGTGTTTTAAAACTTTGTAAATTAATGGGAGATCCACAGTTAAAAGTATGCTTGGATTTGAGCCATATATATTGTTTAGCAAATATTTATCAAAAAAATATGCAAGAATTCATGCCTATATATTTAAATAGAGAGGATTGTATGAAGTATGTTCATCAAGTTCATTTTTCTTATACCCCAGTTTGTAATGGACATGAATTTGATAAGAGGCATTCTGTTGTTCATCCTACATTAAAAGAAATGATAAGTGATATGGAACTTTTATATGCGTATGGTATGTATGATAGTATTTTTGTTCCATCCATTCGTGAATATAATTATATAGAACGTAAAGATCAAATTACTGAAATTGAAAATATGGAAAGCATATATGATGTAGTAAGATAAAAAAAGAAACATTAATAAATGGGTTGATTTTAAACCTGGTTTATGATGTTTCTTTTTGTTAAACAATAGTGCCACCATTTGGATGTAAAATTTGACCAGTCATATATCTAGAATCATCTGATGCAAGAAATAAATAACTGGAGGCAATTTCAAAAGGTTGAGCAGCTCTTTTCATCGGAACATAAGGAGATTTTGTTCCAAAAGTTTCTATTTCTTCATTTGTGTAAATAGAAGGTATAAGATTAGTCCATGTAGGACCAGGGGCTACTGCATTAATCCGAATTTTCTTTTTTTCTAGAGGAATGGACAGTGATTTTGTTAAAGTTACAACAGCCCCTTTTGAACTACTGTAATCAATATTTTCACTTCCTACAAATGCCTCTACAGATGCAGTGTTAATAATTGAACTATATTCTTTTAAGTATGGAATCGCATTTTGTATTAAATATAAATAAGAAAAAACATTTGTCTTATATACTTTTTCTAATTGATCTGTAGAAATTTCCAAAAGATCTTTGCTTTTATATTGAATGGCATGATTATTAATAAGAATATCTATTTTATGATATACATCTATTACTTTTTCAATTGCCTTTCTGCAATTTTCTTCTTTTGTTAAGTCTGTTTTAATTAAAAGGCATTTTCGTCCTAATGATTCAATATGTGCTTTGGTTTCTATAGCATCTTCATCTTTGCAAAGATATGCAGCTGCAATATCAGCGCCTTCCCTTGCAAATAAATAAGCAATTGCACGACCAATTCCAGAAGTGCCTCCAGTGATTAAAACGACTCGATTTTGTAGACGTCCACTTGCTATATAATCTAAATTTTCAGTTATTGGTTTAGGAGACATAGCAGATTCACAAAATGAATTTGATCCTTTTTTTTGCTTTTGAAAAGTTATTTTTACATCTTGACAAATTTTTTTGGTACCATTGTAATTGTAAATAGGGTAAATAAAATCACCTCAATAAAAAGTATGTAATGAAAGAAATATTATGAGAAAGATTTATTTTTATAATCTGATAATTCTATAAAAAACAGTTGACGAAAATATGTTCGCAATGTTATAATGAAATAGGATTACAAAATAAAAGGATTTAATTAAGATTTATAATAATATAGACTTTCTTTGTAGGAACAGGTTGTGTTACAATAGATGTAGGTGATAAAAATGGGACAAATGAATAGAAGCGAACTTCGGAAAAAAATTATGACAATATTATATCAAATTAATATTTATCAGACAGGCAAAATTGCATATAGTATTGATGATGTAATAAAAGAAGTTATGGTAATTGATAATGAGTTTGTTAAAGACACTGTATATGGGATTTTGACTTATCAAGTTGATATTGATGAAGTAGCAGATCAATATTTAAATGATTGGACAATTTCCCGTTTAGGAAATACAGATAGAGCCATACTAAGAATGGGAATTTATGAACTTTTATATACAGATTCGCCAGAAGTAGTAGCGATTAATGAGGCAGTAGAGCTTGCTAAAGTGTATAGTGATGATAGTGTTCGTAAAATGATTAATGGTGTTTTAGACAAAGTATATCATCATAAGGTGGATCATGAATAATGATAAGTATCTTACCGTTATTGCACTTACAAAGTATTTAAAACATAAATTTGATGCAGATGAACATTTAAGGAAGATCCTTTTAAAAGGAGAGATTTCAAATTTAAAAAAACATTCAACAGGGCATTATTACTTTTCGTTAAAAGATGAATATAGTAAAATTAATGCAATTATGTTTAGTACACAGACCAAAAAGCTTAAATTTGATGTGGAAGATGGAATGAAGGTTTTGGTATCTGGAAGGGTAAGTGTTTATGAAAATACAGGAAGTTATCAGATATATGTGGATGGCATGGAAGAAGATGGCATTGGGAATTTATATGTAGCATTTGAGCAATTAAAAAAGAAACTTATGCAAGAAGGGCTTTTTGATGAAAAGCATAAAAGGAAAATACCAAAAATCCCTACCAAAATAGGAATTATCACAGCTCCCACTGGAGCTGCTATAAAGGATATTTTATCTACTATTCAAAGACGATTTCCTATATGTGAGACTTTACTATTTCCTAGTCTTGTACAAGGAGAAATGGCCTCTTTAGATATCGAGAAAAATATTAAAAGGGCTCAAAATTATGATTTAGATGTTTTAATTATTGGACGTGGTGGAGGATCGATAGAAGATTTATGGCCCTTCAATGAGGAGAATGTTGCTAGAGCGATTTATCAAAGTCAAATCCCTATTATCAGTGCTGTTGGTCATGAAGTGGATTTCACTATTTCTGATTTCGTAGCCGATTTAAGAGCTCCTACACCAACGGGAGCTGCAGAGATGGCGGTTCCTAATATGCGAGATTTGGAAAAACAATTAAAACAATTTGTTATAAGGGTAAACGAAAGCATTTCTAAAAAAATAAAATATAATCAGTTGCTTTTAGATTCCATAACAAATAGCTATATTTTAAAAAATCCAAACCTTATGTATGAAAATAAAAAACAATATGTGGATTCTTTAGTAGAAAAGTTACATACAGGAATTTCACATTTAATGCAAATAAAAAATCAGCAAATGAAGAATATAAGAAATCACTATCTTTTAAAAAGTCCAGAAAAATTTTATGAGAAAGAAATGATAAAAATTCATGGACTTATCGAACAATTAGAAATGATAAATCCGCTGCATGTTTTGAAAAGAGGGTATACTCTCACTTATCAAGATGGAAAAGTAGTAAAGAGTGTGGATGATATAGATAGAAATAATACAATAAAAATCAAAATGTCTGATGGACAAATAGAAGCAAAAGTAATTGATATAGGAGAGAATGTAAATGAATAAGGAAGAAATAAAAAAAGATGCTAAATTTGAAGAAAAGGTTGATGAACTTGAAAAGATTATTGCGGAATTAGAAAATGGCAATATAGAATTAGAAGATTCTATTGAGAAATATGCTTATGCAATGAAACTTGCTAAGGAATGTGATGAAAAATTAAAAAAAATAGAAGAAAAAGTGAACAAGATTATACAAGAAAATGGCACCATAGAAGATTTTGATTTAGAATAAATACCATCAGGTATTTTTTCTTTAAAAGGATCCATATTAATATTGTAGTCTGATAAAAAGGGAGATGTGTTCATGTTTTTTAAAAAGTGTAAAAAAACAATTTCCTTCTTGCTTCTTTTATTAGTTATTCCCAGTGGTGTTTTAGCTTATTCAGATTACATTATTCCTGGAGGAGAAAATATTGGTATTGAACTACATTCCAAAGGTGTTTTGATTGTAGGCACTTACAAGATTGGTGATGCATCACCAAGCACAGAATCAGGTCTTAAAGTAGGAGATACCATTATAAAGGTAAATGAAAATTCTGTTTCTACGATTCAAGAGATGGTAAACCAAATTGAAAATCGTGGAATGAGTGATACCGTTAAACTTACCTATATACGAAATGATTTAGAAAAAGAAACTTCATTAAAACTTTATAAAAGCGGAGATGTTTATAAGACAGGGCTTTATGTAAAAGATAACATTATGGGTGTAGGAACACTCACCTATATTGATCCGAATACCAAAAGTTTTGGGGCATTGGGACATGAAATTATTGAAAAGAATACTGGAAAAATATTAGAAATTAAAGATGGAAAAATCTTTCGCTCAGATGTGACAGGTGTAGAAGAAAGTAGGGACGGAAGTCCAGGAGAAAAAAATGCAAAGTTTAATACAACAGAAGTAACAGGAGTAATAGATGAAAACACAACACAGGGAATTTTTGGAAAATATACAGATACAATACCAGAGAAAAAGAAATACAAAGTAGCTAAACCAAGTGAGGTGCAGACTGGGGAGGCGAAAATTTTAACAGTTACCAGTGGTACTCAAATTGAAGAATATACAATTCGAATTGAAAAAATAAATGATGTTTCAAAGAAAAACAAAAATTTTGTTTTCGAGATAACAGATAAAACTTTATTACAAAAAACAGGTGGTATTGTTCAGGGAATGAGTGGTTCCCCAATTATCCAGGGAGATTATATTGTAGGTGCAGTAACGCATGTGGTTGTAGATAATCCAGCTAAAGGATATGGTATATTTATTACCAATATGTTAGAAGAAGCAGAAAATTAAGAGGCAAAAGCCTCTTTTTTTGATAAAATGTCATGATAAGCATAAGATGAAATAAGGCAAATTATAACCTATAATCAGATTTTAAACGAAACTTTATGATAATATAAATTTTAAAAATGTAGAGTTACAATAGATGTGAAACATTTCTATATAAAAAAAGTGAATCA
>CANPPW010000012.1 GCA_947576095.1 uncultured Mycoplasmatota bacterium
AGAGGCAATCGTTCAGTGAACGATTGAGGGCTTGCCCCGAGGTAGTTCATTAATATGCAATCTAATCAAGTGATTTGCAAAAGCTGGTCTTCTTTATATTATGATATTTTAATGGATGCTGGATTTGATGCAAGTAGAGTAAAAATTTCAGGCAGAACGAATACTGGAGTGCATAAATGGGTAGAGATTGATTTTGGGAGCGATGGAATTTTAATCGCTGATGGTACGAATCTGTTTTCAGGGATGACTGATTTAACTAGAGCAAAATCGGGAATGCCAACACAAGGTTTTTTCCTTAATAAGGGTGAATTGATTAAAAATTGGTATAGTCTTAAGAATGCAGATTTTGTAAAAGAAAAAAATAGGAATATGAGTGAGCAACTTAGATGTGTTGATACCAGCTTAGGGTATACACAAGAGGGAATGTATTTTCAGGAAGTATTGGAACAATTAAAAAATGATTTTAAAGATCCTAATTTAGTAAGTCAAGTATTGGGAAACGAAATGCAGGGAAATACTGAACAAGTATTAAATTATTTTGTACAATTATCTGAACCTAGTATGGGGGGGAGTGAGGCATATGGATATTATAAACAACTTAAAAAAATATTTCATATGGATTCAAGTGGATCTCCTATTCACATAACGTTGTTAAGTCATTTGGAAGTGGATGGTAAATATACACTAATGCCTTGCATTTCAGCAAAAAAAGAGAATGGACAATATGCGTATTATTTATACTCGGAGAAAAGTGGATTATTTCAACATAATGCAGATACTCTCCAACAATTAGAAAATTTAGGATATAGATATTTTGTAGGTGATTCTGTATATAATGGATATTTTAGGAGGTGATATAAGTGATTGAAAATGTAAGATTGCTTGCTAACCAAAAGTATAATATGATTGAAAAAAGTGATTTGAATCCAGAAGAAAAAATGCAACAATTAAGAAAAATTAAAAATCTTCAGAAAGCGTTAGAAGATGATCAATGTTTTTTTAAAATAGATATTGACACAGCGATTTCAATATTATACTATTTAGGAATTGAAAAAAGTGAATTAATGAATTACTATAAAAAGTTAATAGCACCATCTCAATATAAAGTCTCTAAAGGGTTATATGATTTGATTGATGAAGAAAAGAGAGTACTATAAAATGGAACCTAATTTTTTAAAAGTAATATATATCAATTAATAAAAAAGGAAGAAGGAATTATTCAAGCATAAAAGGACTTTTTCCTTTTTTTTGCTTTATCAATGTTATAATAAAAAAAGGTGATTATATGAAAAAAAATATAAATTCTTTAAATTCTCTTTTTATTGCACATAGAGGACTTCATAATGGATTTGATGTTATAGAAAATACAATTCCCGCATTTCGTAAAGCTCTTCAAAAAAACATTCCCATTGAACTGGATGTTCATATTTTAAAAGATGGTAATATTGTTGTCTTTCATGATGACACATTAAAAAGACTTTTTGGAATAGATAAAAAGATTAAAGAATTTACATATGAACAGTTATGCCAGTATACATTTCCAAACACCAATGAACATATTCCTTTATTTTCAGAGGTTCTTTCACTTATAAATGGAAAAGTTCTTTTAGATATTGAATTAAAATATGATCAAAGGATAGGAAAATTAGAAAAAAAAGTAAGTAAAATGCTAGATCATTATAAAGGTCCCTTTATAGTAAAATCATTTCATCCCTTATCCGTTTTATGGTTTCGCATTCATAGAAATCATTATCAAAGAGGCCAACTTGCAGAAGATGTCAGAAAAAAAAGAAAATTCGGATATGTACTTACCTATATGTTTTTTCATTGTCTTACGAAACCAGATTTTATAGCATACAAAAAAAATGATGCTCATTTTAAAAGAGTACAATCCCTTAGAAAAAAGGTTCCTCTTTTACTGTATACGATAAAAAGTCAAGAAGAATATCATCAATATAAAAATTATGGTGATGGATATATTTGTGAAAATATAATATAAAAAAGATCTTTATTGATCTTTTTGTAGTATATTTTGTTTTGCAGAATTTTCTTTATGATTTGCTGTAGAGTCATATTTTCCATATCCATCGAGATTTACCCCAGCCTCTTTTAGTAAATATAATAACTCTTCATTAACGTGTAGTATTCTTTTTTGAATATGGTCTTTCACTTGTTTTAAAATATTAATTTTTTTTCTGATTTCCTCTGCACGCATATAATCGTCTCCTTATCATTATTATATCATACCTTCTAGTTTAGTATGCGATGAAGTTTATATTTTACACATGAAAATGTAAAGGTATAAAAAATATGTTATCCATTTGTATAAATAAAAAGAAAAAAAAACAATATGATTAATTAGGTGATCATCTATGGTACGAGTATTTTTCTTTTTACTTGGTTTCAGTTTGACTTTGATTGGATCTCTTTATACGATTTGTTATTTAAATTTAATGACAATTGGGTATAATTTTAAAGAATATGGGGAATTTATAATTAGAAGTCCAGAATGTACACAAGCCATACTTGGTCTCATAATTTTAGCACTGACAATATTTTTACCAGGAGGAGAGAAAAATGAACTATATTTATGATATTTTATTAAATTTTAATACGTCTTTATATGATTTTTACGAATGGAATGATAATGATGATATCACACATATTCGTAAAATGCCCGTTTTTAAAGTAAATACACAAATGATAGAAGATATAAAACATCATAAAATAGAAGTAGAAAGTAAGTTTTTAAATAAAATTAAAAGTAAAACAGAAATGTTTCAAAAAAAATCAATTAAACAAATTGAATATGCCTGCCTATTTACAAACGGGAAAGAATGTATTGCAGTTTTATTACAAGCAAATATGATTACATTAAAAAGTCGTCTTTTATTAGATGAAGAGGAAGATGTACTAGATATGAGTGCAACAATGGAAGAAATAGGTATATCTTATAAAAAAATAGGAAATATTTTCTATTGTCCATTTCAAACGAGAAAAGAATCAGAAATGAAAAAGTATATCCAAAAAGAATTATCTAAAATAACAGATGATGGTTTAGAATATTTATATTATGAATGCTTTAATGAAAGACCAGGAGAAGGAATTTCATTAAAATGTAAGATCAAAGAAAAATTAACATATGATTTTGATAATACAGCAAAAAAATTATATGATTTTTTCAAATTATTGAGAACAAAAAAATGATTATTTAAAATAACCATTTTGTACATACTTTGTTTCACTTACTACAATGAAAGCTTTTTCATCAATTTGTTTGACTAAACATTTAAGATGATTTAGCTTTTTTTTGTCTATCTCTACAAAAAGCATATATTTACTAACATCAGGCTCATGGTTGTTTACTTCAATGACAGATACTCCATATCCTTGATTACGTATTGTTTCAATTAATCCACGATCTTTATGACTTGTTACTATTTGTACACCTAAATTACCACTGATAAATGTATCTGATAAAAGACCACCTAAGAAAGTACCTGAAGCGAATCCACCAGCGTAAGAAATTGGAATTAAAAAACTTGTCATATCTGTATTAAGTGCTTCTCTAACAATTAAAAACCATATGATTACTTCACAAAATCCAGTTAAACTGGCCAGCCCTTTTTTGCCTTTAATGGTTAAAATAGTACGAATGGTACCTAAAGACACATCCATAATACGAGCACAGAATATTTTTATACATAATAGAAATAAAGCCATATAATCACCTTCTAATTGTATTATATCATATTTTTATAATAAGAAAAGCATAAAATATATTTTAGTAAGGTATTTATAGTAGGGAATATAGTCTAGCTGGAAGATATAATTTTTTAATATATATTTAAATAAAGTACAATTGACTAAAAGTAAAAATCATACTATACTTATAAAAACCAGTAGTTATATTTTTTATTTCAATAAACTATATAGAATGATTAATAGGAGAATTATGAAATTAATTGAAATCTTTTTTACCATGGCAATTATGACTATACAAACTGTTTTACAAGTGCCTAATAAAAATCAGTCGTCATTGTTCTTGCAGCAGATGGCAAGTGGAATTTGTAATACAGCCAAACAAACATATGTCGAATCACTTATAACCGATCATCCTTTATCTTTAGGAATAGAATATGATGTTTCGCTTTTACATGTAAGTGGAATAAAACCTATAAGTGGGAGTTTTATAATAAATGAAAATGGCAAGATTTTATTAAAGCAAGTAGAGATAGAGGGGTATATATGTAATGGGGAAGAAGATAAAATAAATTGTTATAAAGTAGAAGGTAGGAGATAATATGGATGTAAAAAAAATATATGAAAATATAGATGCTTTGATGCATAAGAAGGTAACTGTAGAAGGGTGGGTACGAAACCACCGAAAACAAAAAGAATTTGGATTCATTGATTTTTATGATGGTACCTATTTTAAAACCATCCAAATCGTATATGATAATTCTTTACATGATTTTGATGAAATTACTAAAATTCATATTGGTAGTGCTGTTCGAATTGAAGGAGAAATTATTCCATCTCCTAAAGAAGGGCAAAAATTTGAAATGCGAGCATTAGAGGTATCACTAGAAGGTGATTGTCCTGTAGACTATCCTTTGCAACCCAAAAGACATACGAGAGAATTTTTAAGAGAAATTGGATACTTAAGGCCTAGAGTGAATTTATATAGTGCTGCTTTTCGTATTCGAAGTTTAGCAGCTCAAGCAATACATAAGTATTTTGGTGAAAGAGATTATGTATATGTACATACTCCAGTTATTACAGGAAGTGATTGTGAGGGAGCAGGAGAAATGTTTTCTATTACAACGCTTGATTTAGAAAATATTCCCAAAAATGAAGAGGGAAATATAGATTATAAAAAGGATTTTTTTGGGAAACAAACATCACTTACTGTATCAGGACAATTACAAGCAGAAGCTTTTGCTTTAGCTTTTAAAAGGGTTTATACATTTGGTCCCACTTTTAGAGCAGAAAATTCTAATACTAAAACACATGCATCAGAGTTTTGGATGATCGAACAAGAAGTTGCTTTTTGCGATTTAAATGGTATTATGGATGTTGAAGAAGATATGCTTCGCTATATTATTCGTTATGTTTTAGAAAATGCTAAAGAAGAAATTACTTTTTTAGATTCTTTTGTTGAAAAAGGTTTAAAGGATAAATTACAAATTGTATTGGATAAAGATTCTGTAAGAATTACTCATAAAGAAGCGATTCATATTTTAAAAGAATCTGGTAAAAAGTTTGAATATAGTCCAGAATATGGTGAAGATTTAGCAAAAGAACATGAAAAATATTTAACAGAGGAACACTTTAAAGCACCTGTATTTGTTAAAGACTGGCCAAAAGATATTAAAGCATTTTATATGAGAATGAATGATGATCAAAAAACAGTTGCGGCTGTTGATTTATTAGTGCCAGGTGCTGGTGAATTAATGGGTGGAAGTCAAAGAGAAGAAAGAATAGATTATTTAACCCAAAGAATGGATGAGATGCATGTATCGAGAGAAGAATTAGACTGGTATATTAATTTAAGAAAATTTGGTGGATGTAAGCATAGTGGATTTGGTATGGGATTTGAAAGATTGCTCATTTATTTGACTGGTATTGAAAATATTAGGGACGTGATCCCGTTTCCAAGAACACCTGGTAACTGTGAATTTTAATAATATGGTATTCTATTTTTGTAAATAAAAAATCCAATTGTAAAGTATTTTATTTGGCGATTACTTTACCTTTGGATTTTTATTTTTCTATTTTTTTACATTTCATATGATCAGTTGTTCCAGAACAAGTGTGTCCATCTATGATTACATCATCTAAGCGAATTTGTGATAAATCTGAATCTGCTTTATCAGATAAAATTGTATAAGTTCCACCATCTACTTTTAATTCAGCCTTTTCTAATGATAAAATATCGATTGGTGTTCCAATTGGTATGGTGAGTTTATCAAGTGTATAATTGTATCTAATACTAGCAATCACACTTTTGGCATTTCTTGTAGCAATCCTTGCTCTTGCATCATCTTCTTTTTTTCCTACACCTAAACATCCACTTGTAAGAAATAAGCATAATAAACTGATTCCAACTCCTTTTTTCATTTTGTCCTCCTTTATTATATTATATAATAAATTTAATGAAAGTAAAGATTTGTTGAATAAAATGGCAAAAACAGTATCAACTTAATAATAAGGAGGAAATATATGAAAAAATTATGGATATTACTAGTTATGCCATTTTTGCTTTTGGGTTGTACTCTTGGGGAGGACATGACCAATACCCCAACAAAACAGGTAGAATCAATGCTTAGTAAATATCAAACATTAGATGAGGATGTCCTAAGAAATTTAGATAATGTAGTAGCCGAAGAGGAAACATTTAATACAAAACAAAGAGATAAGTATAGAGAAATTATGAAAAAGCATTATCAGGATTTGATATATGAAATTAAGGATGAAAAAATTGATGGAGATGATGCTACAGTAGAAGTTGAAATCGAAGTAAAAGATTATACTAAAGCTTTAAAAGATGCTGAGGAGTATCGTAGAAATCATGAATCGGAATTTTATGATGCAGATGGTAAATTTGATCGATCTCTTTATATGGATCATAAATTAAAAGAATTAGAAAAGAGTAAAGAAAAAGTAACATATACCCTAGAGTTAGATTTAACTAAAAAAGATGGGAAATGGTTATTGGATAAATTAAGCAAAACAGATAAAGAAAAAATACATGGTGTTTACGAGGATTAATCATTTTTTATCATATATCAGAGATTGGTAATTATTTATCAATCTTTTTAGTATGCAAATATTTTCTTTTTTCCTATTAAAATGATATAATAAAAAAAAGTAGGTGAAAAGTATGTATCGAAAAACATATATTGAAATTAATATAGATTCTTTAAAGGACAATGTTCAAAATATAATTAAAAATTATCCTGATTATTCCTATTATATTGGTGTTGTGAAAGGAAATGTTTATGCACATGGTAGTTATACTGTGAAAGCTCTTATTGAAAAAGGAATCAATTATTTAGCTGTATCTTCTCTAGAAGAAGCTTTGCAAATTCGTAAATATGATAACAATATTCCTATTTTATGTTTAGAACCTATTTCATTATATTATATAAAAAAGGCAGTTGAAAATAACATTACACTTACTGTTTCTAGTTTTATTTATATGAAAGAACTTTGTAAAATTGGTATAAATAAAAATGTAAAAATTCACTTAAAAGTAAATACTGGAATGAATCGACTTGGATTTAAGGATGCTTTAGAAGTAAAAAAAGCCTATGATATGTTAGAGGAAAACTTTTTTGTAGAAGGAATTTATACACACTTTATTACAACAGGAATCAGTGATCCTATTTGGGATCAACAATTGGAAACTTTTAATAAACTCACAGAAAAAATAAATCTAAAAAACATTCCTATTATTCATATGGGAAGAAGTTTAACTCTTTTAAATCACCCTAAAATTCCTTTTTGCAATGGGATACGATTAGGGATAATCATGTATGGATATAACCAAACGCCAAAAAGCGATTCTTCTTTTAAAGGTAAGATCAGAAAACTAAAAGCAAATTGGCGAATTAAAAAATATCATATTAGTAAGACATTTTTAACAAGTAAAGTTCAATTAAAAAAGGCTTTTTCGTTATATACAGAAATCATGGAAATTCAAAAAATAAATAAAGGGGAACATGTGGGATATGGCCTTTCTTATACAGCAGAAAAAGATACTTTTATTGCAGTTGCTCCTATTGGTTATGCAGATGGGTTTATAAGAAAAAATACTGGTAGAAAAGTTTTTATTGAAGGAAAAATATATCATATTGTAGGTTCTGTTAATATGGGAATGATTCAAATAGAAGTAGATGAGCATGTGAAAATCGGGGACATGGTAGAATTAATTGGGGAAAATATAACACCTGATTATGTCGCAAAATATTTAGGGACGACACCCTATGAGGTTTTATGTACTTTATCTGATATGTTACCTAGAGTGTATAAAGAAAAAGGGAAAATTATCCACATAAGTGAGGGGGAGATGCAATGAATGTAGAAATTTTAATTATAGGCACAGATATTAATGCCTATACAATGGCAAGATGTGTACATGAAAAATATGGGAAAAAGGTAAATTTACTTGGAAAAGAAGAATTAAAATTTACAAGTTTAAGTTCTATTACCAATATTTCTTATGAACCTCATCTTTGGGATACAGAAGTATTTAAAAAAGTTTTGGAGGCTTATGCAAAAAAAAGAAAGGGAAAAAAGATACTTTTAATTGCAACCAATGATTTTTATGTAAGGTTGATTATGGAATGTGAAACATTTTTAAAGCAATGGTATATCTTTAATTATCCAAAACTTGACATCGTAGATACATTCCTTCGTAAAGATTTATTTTATCAGGCATATTGTGAAAAATTAGATATTCCTAAATCATATATATATTCTTGTAAAGAGCGAATTTTGAAAACTGATTTTTTATATCCTGTAATTGTGAAACCTAGTAATGGGGTTACCTATTATAAACATAAATTTACAGGGCAGAGCAAAGTTTATAAAATATATGATGAGGAGCATTTAAAAAAAGTAATTGAACAAATAGAAGATTCTGGGTATGACGATACACTTATGATTCAAGAATTTATACCAGGAGATGATTCCGCTCTGTTTGATAGTATTTTCTATTGCGATAAAACGGGAAAAGCGACTCTTGCTTCTTTTGCTCAAATTGCCCTGCAGGAGCATACACACACAGGGGTTGGAAACTGTACAGTGTTAGTAAATGGATATAGTGAATATGGTAATTACGAAGAGCAAATTCAAAAAATGAAAACATTTCTAGAAGAAATTGGTTATACGGGTTATGCTGAATTTGATTTGAAATATGATAAAAGAGATGGAAAATACAAAGTTTTGGAAATCAATCCAAGGCAGGCAAGGTGTAGTTATTATTTGACAGCATGTGGATATAATTTAATCGAATATTTAGTAGATGATCTAATAAACAATAAACAAAAAGAGTTTACGATGATTCAAAATAAAGTTCTTCTTAGCTTTGTTCCAAAAAACATTATTATCAAAAATGTGGAAAATGAAAAATTAAAAAAAGAAATTATGAAATTAATAAAAGAAAAAAAAGTGTATAATACACTGAATTATTCTAAAGATAAGAGTATTCTTAGAAAAGTATATCTTTATCTTAGAAGTATCAATTATAATAAAAAATATAAAGAAAAAAATTGGTGGTGATAGTATGTCGGATTTTTGTTTATGTATAAATAGAAAGACATTTAGTAAAATAAATTTGGGAGATATCATATGAGTGTAAAAGCATTATTATATTGTGTTATCGTTCCTCTTGTTATTTGGGCTTTAGATAGCATAAATATCAATCAGATTTTTAAAAAAAATAGATATTATGCATCTAGAGTGTTATATTTATTATGTACAATATCTCTTTCTTATTTAACTGTTAATTTTTTTTATGACTTTTTTGTAAATAGTATGATTTCCTCTTAATGAAAAGGGAAAAGATATTAAAGAGTTAATTTCTTATAATTTATTTTTGGAGAAGAAAATTTGTCTTCTCTTTTTTTGACAAAAAAATCCTTATTCTTATTATAATATAAATAAAAGAAGTAAATACTATATAATGGAGATAAAAATATGAAAAAAATTTTGTTTTTAGTACTTTTAATGATTATGATTCCATATCTAATTGTTTCTATTTTTATAAAAGATGATGAAGTTAAATTTTTATTTAAAAAACAAAAGAATATTCGAATCAAACAAAGCAGTGGAGAAATTATTACAATGCCATTTGAAGAATATATAACAGGCGTTTTGGCAGGTGAGATGCCTACTAATTTTCATATTGAGGCTTTAAAGGCACAAGCTGTTGCGGCAAGAAGTTATGCCCTCGTCCAAATGAATAAACATCAAAAAGAGAATTTTGATGTGGTGGATACTGTTATGAATCAAGTATATTTAGATGAAAATACATTAAAGAAAAAATGGGGGAATTCTTACATGAATAATATCAATAAAGTCAGAAAAGCCGTGCTTGAGACAAAAGGACAATATTTAGATTATGAGGGTCAAGTTGTGGAAGCTTTCTTTTTTTCTACATCTACAGGGAAAACTGAGAATGTAGAGGAAGTTTTTAGTGAAAAGCTACCTTATTTGCGTAGTGTAGATTCCTCTTTTGATCAAGAAGTATCTCCAGTTTTTGAAAGCAAAACTTCCTACCAAATAGAAGATTTTTGCCACAAATTGGGGGTAAATGTGATCAACCCTATATCCGTAAAAGTTGAAAAAACAACCAGTACTGGTAGAATTAAAAACATCAGAATTAATAATAAAGTATTTACAGGAAATGATGTTGCCTATAAATTAGCCCTCCGTTCCAGCTATTTTTCTATTTCACAAAAAGAAAATACTATTTTCATTTCAACCAAAGGATATGGCCATGGTGTTGGTATGAGTCAGTATGGTGCTTTAGCACTTGCTAAAAAAGGTTATACTTATGATTCGATTTTAAAACATTACTATACCAATGTACAAATAAAAAAAATATAAAAAAATGTATAAAAAGAAAAATACAGGTCATTACTAAAATAGAGGTGAAAAAATATGACAAAAAGAAGGATTAAAAGACCTGTCATTTATGGGATTTATGCATTTGTATTTGCTCTTATGATTGGTGCTGTTTACTTAGTAGAAAGTAAAATGAACCAGACTTCCTTTAATCAGGATCAAAATTATGATTATGTTTCTGATACGATAACAGAAGAAGATATTCCTGTTGTTGATACAAAAGAAGTTGTTATAAGACCTTATACAGATACAGAAATTACAATCAAGAAAGATTATTATGATTATAAGGCTGATGCCACTAAACAAGAAAATTCAATTATTTATTATGAAAATACATACATGCAAAATAGTGGAATCTCTTATGGTGGTAAAGATTCATTTGATGTAGTAGCTATTTTAGATGGTACTGTAAGTGATGTGAAGGATGATGAACTTCTAGGAAAAATAGTAGAAATAAAGCATAACAATGATGTAATTAGTGTATATCAGAGTTTAGGTGAAGTGTCTGTAAAAAAAGGAGATGCAGTGTCACAGGGCCAAAATATAGGGAAAAGTGGAACATCAAATATTTCGAAAGACTTAGGAAGTCATTTACATTTTGAATTGATTGTAAAAGGTCAAACAGTAAATCCAGAAGAATATTATGATAAAAACATAAGTGAACTATAAAAGGAGCTAGGCTCCTTTTTAGGTCTAAAAAATCTTTTTTTTCAATATAATTGGTTAGAGGTGGTTATATGTACTTTCCGATTGCAGAGAGAGTCTTAAAAGAAGCCGATTATATGATAAAAACAGGCCATACAATTCGAAAAACTGCACAACATTTTAAAATGAGTAAAAGTACTGTACATAAAGATTTACATGAAAGACTTGCGAAAATTGATGGAGAAAGATATAAAAAAATAGAAGGGATCTTATTTTATCATAAACAAATTAGACATGTTAGGGGAGGGGAATCTACAAGGAAAAAGTATCAGAATTTACTGAAATCTTCTACCACTTTATAACTATTTATGATATAATATAAGACATTAAGTAGAAAAGAGTGATTCATATGTTTGCAAAGGATATTGGAATTGATCTAGGAACAGCAAATGTACTTATATATATAAAAGGCCAAGGTATTGTATTAAATGAACCTTCTGTAGTTGCGATTGATGCAGAAACTAAAAAACCTTTAGCATTTGGTACAGAAGCAAGGAATATGTTAGGAAGAACACCTGGTGATGTGAAAGCAATAAGACCGATGAAAGATGGTGTGATTGCTGATTTTGAGGTTACAGAAATGATGCTAAATCATTTTATTCGAAAAGTAAATGGAAGAAGTTTCTTTTCAAGACCCCGTATTTTAATTTGTTGTCCATCAGAAATTACAGGTGTAGAAAAAAACGCGATTAAAGAAGCTGCGGAACGAACTGGTGCAAGAAAGGTTTTTTTAGAAGTGGAACCTAAAGTCGCAGCAGTAGGTGCTGGAATGGATATTTCAAAACCAAGTGGAAATATGGTGATTGATGTTGGTGGAGGAACGACCGATGTAGCGATTCTGTCTTTGGGTGGGATTGTAAATAGTGCCTCTATTAAAGTAGCTGGAAATGTATTTGATGCAGATATTATAAAATATATTAAGGATAAATATAAATTGATGATCGGAGATCGTACAGCTGAGGATATTAAACTTACGATTGGCAGCGTGTTTCCTGGTGCTAAAAATGAAAAAATGGAAGTAAGAGGAAGGGATTTGGTTACAGGACTTCCTCATACCATTACCATTTGTTCTGATGAAATTGAGGAAGCATTACGTGAAAGTGTATATATGATCATTCGCACCGCTAAATCTGTTTTGGAGCAAACACCACCTGAATTATCAGCAGATATTATTGACAAAGGAATAGTCATTACAGGTGGAGGAGCTATGATTCATGGATTTGATCAATTACTTACGCACGAGTTAAAAGTACCTGTATTTATTGCTGAAAGTCCATTAACTTGTGTGGCTGAGGGAACTGGTATATTACTTGAAAATGTTCATTTATTAGAAAAATAGAAGAAATTCAGACGATAGAATAGAAAATCAAAATGCTATTCTTTTTTAATTTGCAAATGTGAAAAAAAGGAACCTAGGTGAAACGTGGACATAAAGATAAAATCATGTTAAAATAACTTTAGGTGGTTTTATGGAATACTTATTTGAACGAATATTTTTAATGGTCTTTATTACATTTCTTTTTGTAGCAGGTATCATTCCTTATATAAGAAAATTAGCCTTTAAAATAGGTGCGATAGATGTACCTAGAGATCGTCATATTCACAAAAAGAAAATGCCAAAATTAGGTGGTTTAGCTATATTTTTTGGATTTTTATTAGGATATATGATATTTGGAACACATAGTTCTATTATGAATGCAATTTTAATTGGGAGTTTTTTGATTATACTAACTGGTGTATTAGATGATATGATTGAGTTAGGTCCACTAACGAAATTAGTAGGACAAATAGGGGCTGCTTCTGTAATTGCTTTTTATGGTCAAATTTTATTGCATGATGTTAGTGCTTTTGGTTTTTATATAGATTTTGGTATTTTATCTTATCCTATAACGATTTTATTTATTGTTGCATGTATTAATTGTATTAATTTAATAGATGGATTAGATGGATTATCAGGAGGAATTAGTTCTATTTATTTTTTAACGATTGGAATCATTGCTACAATGCAAGGAAAATTTGGACTTGATTTTGTACTTGCCTTTATTATGCTTGGTTCTACACTTGGCTTTTTGGTACATAATTTTTATCCAGCTACTATTTTTGCAGGTGATTCGGGATCAATGTTTATGGGATTTATCATATCCGTAATTGCTTTATTAGGTTTTAAAAATGTTACAATGACTTCATTTATTATTCCTCTTTTAATTTTAGCGATTCCTATTTTAGATACTATATTTGCTATATTGAGAAGAATGATTAAAGGTGAAAATATTGCAAAAGGGGATAAATTCCATATTCATCATCAACTTTTAAATCGTAATTTCTCTCAAAAAACAACCGTTCTTATTATTTATATTATGGATATGTTATTTGCATTTGCCTCTATTGTTTATGTGTTAAAAGATCGGACACTTGGTTATTTTATTTATGGATTACTTTTGATTATTATTGTTGCATTTGTTTTAAAAACTAATGTGATTGCTGATAGAGAAACGTTGAAAAGTAAAATTGGTGAGAAAATGAAGGCAACAAAAGTAAGAAGTCATAATTATAGAAAAAAATAAGAAATTTTTATAAAATTTCTATAATAGTATTGGAGAATTCAGCATCTTTTCCAATTTGGAATGGGTGCTTTATTTTTTATGGAGTTTGGAGGATAGAATATGTTACCAACATTTAAAGATTTACCTCTTGAAAAGGAGATATTACAATCAATTGATAAAAAAGGATTTTTAGTTCCTAGTGATATACAGTTAAAAATGATTCCACATATTATAAAAGGAGAAGATGTGGTGGCAAAGTCACCAACAGGAACAGGAAAAACATTAGCTTATGTATCAGCAATATTATCTAAAATGAAAAAATCAGGTATTGTACAAAGTATCATTTTAGTACCTACTCGTGAATTAGCACTTCAGGTTACTGAAGAATTTATATGTTTAGATGAAAAACAGTACTTTAATGTTTTACCAATATATGGAGGCTCCTCTGTAGCTTCGCAAATATCTGCGTTAAAAAAAGGGGGAGATGTTATAGTGGGAACCCCTGGTAGGGTTATCGATCTTATGAAACGTGGCACTTTAAAATTAAATCAGTTAGATTTTTTTGTACTAGATGAAGCCGATGAAATGTTAAATATGGGGTTTGAAGAAGATATTCAGTATATTTTTGATAAAACCAATCTCCAAAAACAGGTTTTGTTATTATCTGCAACTATGCCTGATTGTATTTTAAAGATGGCTAGTAAATATATGAAAAAAGGGTATCAGCATGTGTTAGTAGAGGAGAAAAGTGCAACATCTAGTACTATAAAACAGTTTTATTATTTGGTAAATTCTAAAATGAGAACGGAAGCTATGTGTAGAGTATTAGATGAAAAGAATCCTAAAAGTGCTATTATTTTTTGTCAAACGAAAAAAGATTGTGATTTTCTTTTAATGGATTTGTTATCTAGGGGCTATAGGGCAGATGTCATGCATGGTGATATTCCTCAAAGCAGCCGAATTCAGGTTTTAGAGCGATTTAAAAAAAGAGCATTTCAATATCTAATTGCTACTGATGTAGCGGCAAGAGGAATTCATGTGGATCATATTGATTTAATCGTTAATTATGAAGTACCAAAGGATATGGAGTCTTATATTCATAGAGTGGGTAGAACAGGAAGAGCTTTTACAAATGGTGAAGCAATTAGTTTTGTAACGCCAAAGGAATTTGAGTTTTTAAGAGATGTTATGAAGCGTGCTCAATGTACAATTATGAAACAGGAATTACCAAGTAAAGAGCAGGTTCTTGAAAATATATATCAAAGATTAATGGCAAATGCTGCTGCTTGTAAGCAATATGACGATTGTTTTGTTTTTGTAAGGGATATGAATAAAGAGCAGCTTCTTCGCCTTTCGGCTTCTTTATTAAAAATCACTGCTGAAAAGCAAATGGGGGCACATTTTGATAGGGAGATTACAATTAGGAAAGATCGTAGGAATTTTGTACATAAGGATGCAACGCGTATTTTTTTAACTGTTGGAAAAATGGATGGCTTAAAGAAAGGAAGTCTTTTGGATTTTTTAAAGGAACAAACACAAATTCGTAAAGAAAATTTTAAGAATATAGATATACTAGGGCAGTTTACCTTTATTGATGTTGAAAATAAAGTAGTTGATACATTTTTAAAAAGGATTAAAAATAAAAAGTTTAAAGGACGTATTATAAGAGCAGAAAAATCGAAAAGAAAAAATAATAATTTGTAAATATGGGCAGTAAGCTCATATTTTTTGATTTCGAGATTTTATGACTATAAGCAAAAATAATTATTGAGAATTTTGTAAAATTATGGTAGGATAAATACAGTAAATAAATGATAGGATGTGGGTTATGGTTAGTTTCATTATTTGTGAAGATAATAAAAAAATGAATGAGAATGTTGTGAATATAGTAGATAAAATTATGATGAAAAATAAGATGTCATATAAAAAATATATATTTTTTGATTATGATAGTTCATTTATGACAGTGATGGAAAGAAAAATCCCCAATAAGATTTATATTTTAGATATTGAAACTCCTACCTCATCTGGTATTGATATTGTAAGAAAAATAAGGGAAAAGGATTTGCATAGCATTATTATTTTCCTAACTTCTCATGATGAATTAGGATATATTATTTTAAAACAGGAATTTATGTTTTTATCTTTTATATGTAAATTTGATGATTATGAACAGAAACTCTCAGAATCTATAAAGAAGGCTTTAAAAATAGTTGGTCAAAAGCTTGTTTTATCGATTACAGATAGTGGTGTGATATATAATATTCCCATTGATGATATTTTATATATTACACGTGATAGTGTAGATAGAAAGTGTATTATTAAAACAGATTATACTGAATTTAGAGTAAATAGAAGTTTATCGGAGATGTTAGTAGAGGTTGGATCAAAATTTAAACAGTCTCATAGGGCATGTATTATTAATATGGAACGATTTCGAAAAATGGATAAAAGAAAAAAATTAATTACCTTTGATTCTGGAGATACAATTGATCTGGTAAATGATGACTTTAAAAAGGAGTTGGCGAAGAGATGATAAAAGTACTCCAAGACTTAATTGGTGCAGGCGTTATGTCATTAATTGCATTTTATATATTTTCAAAATTGTGCAAGAAGGAAATAGACTGGAAGAGTCGGAAAACGTATGAATTCTTGTTAATATATATGATAGTAATTATTGTTTCATATATAGGGACAAGTAAGTTTTTTAAAAATATGATAAATTTTATTTGCTTTGTAGTATTAACAAAATATATGTTTAAAAAGAATATAAATAAAACAGTTTTGCTAAGTTTACTTACTTTAGGAATAGTAGCAATATCAGAAATGATTTATGTATTTATACTAGTAGGAATTGTAAAAGTAAATGCAGAAATATTGCAAACAGATTATTTTGTTTCATGGTTAACTAATATGATGATAGCTGCTATAGGGTGGGTAATAGTAAGAAATAGTAGAATGATAGATTTCCTAAATAAAAAGGTAGAGAATATAGATTCTCAAAATAGAATGATAGTAATTATGTTTGCTATATTGTCATTACTATCATTAACAATAGTAATATACTATATTTATTTTAAAGTTAATTTTGTACAATCAGTTATTTTAGCTATAGCACTTATTTTGATATTGTTATTTTTAGTGTTTAATGTAATTAATGAAAAAGAAGAGTATGCGAAATTACAGATAAAATATAACTTAATAAACCAAAACTTAGATACATATGAAAGAGTGTTGCGCTCTCAAAAAAAACAGAATCATGAAAATAGTAATAATTTAGCAGTGTTAAGAGGTATGATACAAAATGGCAAAGAGTCAGCAATAGAAGCCCTAGAATATATAGATAGTTTGACAGGGAAACGATTGAATGATGATCAAGAATTATTAATGGAGATTCAGGATGTTCCTACAGGAGGTTTGCAGGGATTATTGTATCAAAAATTATTATTGATGAAAGAAAAAAAGATAAACTATAATCTCCAGGTTAGTAAACTCATAATTGATATGCCATTTCATAAAATAAAATCCAATAAAAAAAAGAATTTATATACTATAGTAGGGGTATATTTAGATAATGCTATTCAAGCTGTCGAAAAGTACCAAGAAAAATTAATTAGTATTTATCTATATATGGAAAATCATTCTATGATTATTACTATATCTAATAATTACGAGGGGTATTTAGATATTACAAATTTTGATGAAGAAGGTTATACTGATAAAGGAGATGGACATGGATATGGTCTTTGTTTAGTAAAAAATATTATTGATAAAAATAAAGACTTCTGTAATGAAAGGATTATTAATGGTAGTATTTTCTCGCAAAAGTTGATAATGAAAATTTAGAGAATAATAAAAAGGAGTTGGCGAAGAGATGATAAAAGTACTCCAAGACCTAATTGGTGCAGGCATTATGTCATTAATTGCATTTTATATATTTTCAAAATTGTGCAAGAAGGAAATAGACTGGAAGAGTCGGAAAACGTATGAATTCTTGTTAATATATATGATAGTAATTATTGTTTCATATATAGGGACAAGTAAGTTTTTTAAAAATATGATAAATTTTATTTGCTTTGTAGTATTAACAAAATATATGTTTAAAAAGAATATAAATAAAACAGTTTTGCTAAGTTTACTTACTTTAGGAATAGTAGCAATATCAGAAATGATTTATGTATTTATACTAGTAGGAATTGTAAAAGTAAATGCAGAAATATTGCAAACAGATTATTTTGTTTCATGGTTAACTAATATGATGATAGCTGCTATAGGGTGGGTAATAGTAAGAAATAGTAGAATGATAGATTTCCTAAATAAAAAGGTAGAGAATATAGATTCTCAAAATAGAATGATAGTAATTATGTTTGCTATATTGTCATTACTATCATTAACAATAGTAATATACTATATTTATTTTAAAGTTAATTTTGTACAATCAGTTATTTTAGCTATAGCACTTATTTTGATATTGTTATTTTTAGTGTTTAATGTAATTAATGAAAAAGAAGAGTATGCGAAATTACAGATAAAATATAACTTAATAAACCAAAACTTAGATACATATGAAAGAGTGTTGCGCTCTCAAAAAAAACAGAATCATGAAAATAGTAATAATTTAGCAGTGTTAAGAGGTATGATACAAAATGGCAAAGAGTCAGCAATAGAAGCCCTAGAATATATAGATAGTTTGACAGGGAAACGATTGAATGATGATCAAGAATTATTAATGGAGATTCAGGATGTTCCTACAGGAGGTTTGCAGTCCCTGGTACATCAGAAATTATTATTGATGAAAGAAAAAAAGATAAACTATAATCTTCAGGTTAGTAAACATGTTAAAGGCAATATATTTAAATGTATAAATTTAGATGATTATGCAGCTCTATGTCAGGTTTTAGGAATTTTTTTAGATAATGCGATTGAAGCTGTGGAAAATTATGATCAAAGATTAGTAGGAATATATATATAAGAATAGAAATGAAATTGCATTAAAAATATCAAATAATTATTTTGGAATTATTGATGTAGTCAATATGGATAAAATGGGCTATAGTACTAAAGGAGAATTACGGGGATATGGTTTAGATAATGCAAATGAAATTTTAGAAAAAACTCGCATTTTATCTTGTAATAAGGTTTTTGATGGAAATATTTTTTCTCAAATATTAAAAATAAACCTCAAAAGTCAAAGTAGAGGGTCATAATTTATTTAAATATTAAACTAATTATAAAATAAAAAAAGAATAAACTATTTATCATTCGTTTATTCTTTTTTTGAACAAATTATTTTAGTAAACTTTTTGGACATTTTGGTTCATCCATATACCAAATCCAACATGCTTGACTACCAGTAGTAGCGGCTCCTCCCCCTAAAAATGATAAGATAGATGCAAATAAATTTTTCATAAAAATTCCCCTCTTTCTATTTTTTCATCTATGTTTAAATTATTAATTTAAACCATTATTAATAATATATGCCTTATAATGATTATAAGGTACATTGGATAATTTATATACAAGTGGAGATGTCATAGCTGTTTGCACATATAAGATCTCCAATGAAAGCATTTGGTCAAATACATATTGGACAAAATAAGATTGTTTATTCTTTTTTTGAACAAATTATTTTAGTAAACTTTTTGGGCACTCTGGTTCGTCTAAGAATATAATAACACATGCTTGACTACCAGTAGTAGCGGCTCCTCCCCCTAAAAATGATAAGATAGATGCAAATAAATTTTTCATAAAAATTCCCCTCTTTCTATTTTTTCATCTATGTTTAAATTATTAATTTAAACCATTATTAATAATATATGCCTTATAATTATCATAAGGTACATTGAATAATTTATATACAAGTGGAGATATCATAGCTGTTTGTACACATAAAGCTCCAATGAAAGCATTTCTTAAAAACATATCTTGAATGAAAATAGTTAAAAATACAAATACAATAGAAATAATAGTAGAGATAAATTTATATGTATCTCTGCGTTTTTGATTAATAATAGGTCTTTTATGAGTATCCGCTGGAGCATTTTGGTAAACTCTGATAATGCAGTAAATTCCTATCGCTATTCTTATATATAAAGAAAAATTTACAGTTAATGATAAATACATACTAACCATAAAAATTACAAAAGAACTTACTAAACAAATCCAACTCTTAGAGGCGTGTAATCCAAAAGATGGCATGCGAATAATATTATAAATTAATAAAAAAATAAATAATGGTTTCGCAACACCTAGTAAGAATGCGATTCCAAAAATAATAATTGTTTTTGTAATTAAAATATAAATAGCTTCTAGACCATATTGAATCTCTTCTAGTTTTTCTTCTGAGTAGTTAAGATTAGATTCTTTTATGATTTTCATACACTTTCCAATAATTTTCCCTCTCATATTTTCTCCTCTATTAACAAGTATATTATCACATCAAAAATTTATTCATTGGTTTTAGTTTGTATTGATTTAAAAATTTAACGTTTCGATTTGAAAAAATAAATTTTATAAAATATAAAAAGAAAAATTAAGACATAAAAAATAGATTTTTAAACATGAATTTATAAATGTATTCCCAATTTTATATAAAATAAAAATGCCTCTGCGGTTGTCGATATTTGGCGAGTACAAATGATTGAAAAGAAGGCAGATGCGGAGGTAAAATAAGGGTGTAACAAAGATTACTAGAAGGGAGATGTTAGTGTGAGAGGTAAAGTGAAATGGTTCAATAATGAAAAAGGATTTGGTTTTATTGAATATAAAGATGGAGAAGACATTTTTGTTCACTATTCTGCGATTTTAACAGAAGGGTATAAAACACTAGTAGAGGGGCAATATGTTGAATTTGATCTTGTTAAAACCGACAAAGGCTTACAAGCTAAGAATGTTGTGGAAATAAAGACTGCTTTGGTATAAGTAGTTTTTTTGTTCCCACAATCTAACATATTTTTTATAAAAAAATATGTTATAATATAAAATAGAGAGGAGGATGTTATGAATATTAACATTCATGGTAATAAAATTGATATTACCCCAGCTATAAAAGATTATATTGTAGAAAAAATAGGCAGATTAGAAAAATATTTTGATGCAAAAGATATATCTGCTACAGTTTCTTGCAAAGTAAATGGAATCTATCAAACCGTTGAGGTAACTATACCCGCTAAGAAAATGATTTTAAGGGCAGAGGTAACTTCAAAAGATTTATATGATGCCATTGATACTGTGTCTGATAAACTGGAAAGACAAATTCGAAAAAATAAAACAAGAATGAAAAAGAAAAATAGTAAAGATCCTATAATTGATTTTAATTTAGATTTCGAAAGTGATATTGATATAGAAAAAAATATAGTCAAGAGAAAAACACTTGAAATGAAACCAATGAGTGAAGAGGAAGCTATCTTACAAATGGAGCTCATTGATCATGATTTTTTTGTTTTTAAGAATGCAGAAACGAATGATATGATGATTTTATATAAGCGAAAAGATGGCGATTATGGAATTATAGAAACAAAATAAAGGTGTAATCACCTTTTTTTGGTTTTCACTAAAATTTACTAGGTTTTTTATAGTATTTTTGATAGAATATAAATTAAGGAAGAAAGGTGAAAGAATGAAATTTTTAAAAAAGATTTTTAACCATGAATATAAAGAATTAAATAGATTTGAAAAAATTGCAGAAGAAATACTAGCACTTGATGAAAGTATTAGTAAATTGAGTGATAAAAAATTAAAGGATAAAACAAAGGAGTTTAGAAAAAGGCTAGAAGATGGGGAAACCCTTGAAGATATCAAAGTGGAGGCTTTTGCTGTGGCAAGAGAAGCTGCTTACAGAGTGATTGGAGAAAAGCCATACTTTGTTCAAGTGGTAGGCGGACTTGCTATCCATTATGGAAATATAGCTGAAATGAAAACTGGAGAAGGAAAAACTCTAACTTCCACTATGCCTGCTTATTTAAATGCTTTGGAGGGAAAAGGAGTCCATATTATTACAGTAAATGAATATTTAGCTGGTCGTGATGCAGAATGGATGGGAGAAATTTATAGATTTCTAGGTCTTACAGTAGGTGTAAATTATAGAGATTTATCTCCTGAGGAAAAGAAAAATGCTTATAGTTGTGACATTATGTATTCTACCAATAACGAGATTGGCTTTGATTATCTAAGAGATAATATGGTAGTTCGTAGTGAAGATCGTGTACAAAGGCCACTTAATTTTGTTATTATTGATGAAGTAGATTCCGTTCTAATTGATGAAGCAAGAACACCACTTATTATATCTGGTGGTCAAATGCAAAATTATAACTTATATCAAAAAGCAGATCAATTTGTAAAGGCGTTGCATGAAAATAAAGGATATATTTATGATGAAAAAACTAAGGTAGTTACGTTGGATGATGAGGGAATCGCAAAAGCAGAAAAAGTATTTCATGTAAATAATTTATATGATATTGACCATACAGTACTTGTTCATCATATTAATCAAGCTCTAAAAGCCAATTATTCTATGAAAAAAGATTTTGATTATGTAGTAAAAGAAGATAAAGTTGTAATTGTTGATCCTTTTACAGGCCGTCTGATGCCTGGAAGATCTTATTCAGATGGATTGCACCAGGCCCTTGAAGCAAAAGAGGGGGTTACAATTAATGAGGAAACAAAAACACTAGCTACTATAACTTTTCAGAATTTATTTAGAATGTATAATAAAATTGCAGGTATGACAGGTACTGCTAAAACTGAAGAGGAAGAGTTTAGGGATATCTATAATATGTACGTCATTGAAATTCCTACTAATAAACCAGTAATTCGTAAAGATTATGGAGATTTAATTTTTGCGACTCAAAAGGGAAAATATAAAGCTATTGTCAATGAAATTGCTGAAAGACATGAGAATGGACAACCTGTTTTAGTTGGGACAGTTGCTGTAGAGACAAGTGAACTGATTAGTGATATGTTAAGAAAGAAAAAGATTCCTCATGAAGTTTTAAATGCTAAAAATAATGCTCGAGAAGCTGAAATTATTGCTAAAGCAGGTAGCAAAGGAGCAGTTACGATCGCAACTAATATGGCAGGTCGTGGAACTGATATTAAGATTAGTGACGAAATTAAAGAATTGGGTGGTTTATGTGTAATTGGAACAGAAAGGCATGAATCAAGGCGTATCGATAATCAGTTAAGGGGGCGTGCGGGTCGTCAGGGTGATCCTGGTTTTTCACAGTTTTGTGTTTCTTTTGAAGATGATTTAATGGTTCGATTTGGAACAGATAAGGTAAAATCTTTGTTAAAGACAGCAGGTTTTGATGATGATGTTTCTATTCGAAATAAAATGCTTTCTTCATCGATTGAATCGGCTCAAAAAAGAGTAGAAGGAAATAATTTTGATACTCGAAAACAATTATTAGAATATGATGATGTTATTAATAAGCAAAGAAGTATTATTTATGCTAGAAGAAATGAAATTTTAGATAGTACTTCTATTCATGAAAATATTCTAGATTCTTTTTATAACTTCATTGGTGATTTAGTAGATAGTCATATATTACCAGAGGGATATTTAACAGAAAATGATAAAAAAGAAATTATTGAATTTGTGAATAGTCAGTTGGTTAAAACACCTATTTTATATGAAGAAATAGAAGCGATGGAGACAGAGGCATTATTACAACATATTTATCATAAAGTAGTAGAGTTGTATGATCAAAAACTAGAAAAGATTCCATCAGAAATCAGTGATGAATTTGAAAAGGCAATTGCATTACGTGTGATAGATACCCATTGGATGGAGCACATTAACACACTTGCGATTTTAAGAGAAGGAATCTATTTAAGAGGGTATGCACAGGAAAATCCACTTAGGGCCTATACAACTGAAGGCTTTGAACTATTTGAAAATTTATTAAGTACAATTGATAAGGAAACAACTCTTTTCCTTATGAATGCTGAGGTTACACAAAATACAGAACGGAAACAAGTAGAAAAGGGAGAAGCTGTGACAGATGAGACCAAAACAAAAAAGAGAACTCCTAAGAAAGTAGAAAAAATAGGACGAAATCAATTATGTCCTTGTGGGTCTGGTAAGAAATATAAACAATGCTGTGGTAAGTAGTAGGTTTTATAAGGGTTTGTGAAAGCTTTAGAACCTAAAAAAATCATAAATTGACCATAAAAGTTGAAATTTTTCCTCATTTTTTCCTCGTTTTTTTGAAAATGAGGAAAAAAATCCCAAAAAGCCAGTAAAATCAAGGAATTTTATGAGGAAAAAATATGAGGACAATATTTTGATGTCAACATTCTTTCAAATGTTGACATTTTTCGTTTACTAAAAAGTTTAGTAAAGGAGAAATTTTTATGGCAAAATTACAAGTTAAGAAAAGAGGAGATGTATATCAATATGTATTTGAAGTTGCACCAGTTAATGGAGTGAGGAAGTGGAAATCAAAATCAGAGTTTAAAACAAAATCCGAAGCTAACAGAGAAGGAGTAAAAGATTATAACGAATATATACAAACTGGTCAAAGTTTTGTTCCTACTAAAATATCTTATTCAGATTATTGGATGCAACAATACTGTCAAATAAATTTGCAATATCGTACAATTGAAAGTTATGCAACAAAAAGTTTAAGAAATGGTGTAGAAATTAGAGATGTAGCAGATATTTTAGGTCATAGTAAAATGGAGGCAACAGAGAATTATTATATTTCTTCAACAGAAGAAACACTTAAAGAAGCAAGTGAAAAGTTTGAACAAACTACTCAATCAAAAACTATAAATGAAATTATAAAATTTAAAAACTAGCGTTTACATAATTGATCAAAACTACCAATATCGGTATAATATATAAAGGAGTAAAAAGTTATGGAATTCATGACTACAAAGGATGCAGTAAAAAAGTGGAATATTAGTGAAAGAAGAATAAGACAATTATTACAAGATGGTAGAATTGAAGGTGTTGTTAAAAACGGTAATAGTTGGAATATTCCTGCTGATGCTGTAAAGCCAGCAGATAAAAGAATTATTAAAGCAGAAACTATAGATTTTATTATTGATTTGGATAAAAGCTATTTTGATGAAGTAGATAAATTAAAGCAGGAACTCGATAGTAAAAGACCCTTACCAAAAGAAATATTGAAAGGATGGTACAGTTTTATAAAACATATAAAGATGATGAGATTGCGACACCACTGGTGACGCAATTAAGTTGGACAAATAATTTGCTTATTTTAAGTGGTTCTAAATCAATAGAAGAAAGACAATTTTAATTGAAATTATCTATTAAGGAAAATTATTCAAAAAGAGAATTAGATAGACAAATAACTTCTGCTTATTATGAACGATATTTATTATCAGAAGGTAATGCACTTCCAACTACAAATAAAACTATTGATGAAGATGATTATCCAGATACAAGAATTTTAGATTTTTATAGTTTAGAGTTTTTAGATTTACCTAAGGAGTATTCAGAAAGTGATTTAAAAAATGCTATAGTAAAAAATTTAAAGGATTTTATTTTAGAAGTTGGAAAAGATTTTACTTTTATTGGCGATGAGTATCGCGTTCAAGTTGGTAATCATGATCTATTTATTGACTTGTTATTTTTTAATCGTGAACTATCTTGTCTTGTTGCTTTTGAACTAAAATTAGGAGAATTTAAAGCAGAATATTTAGGAAAAATGAATTTATACTTGGAAGCATTAGACAGAGATGTTAAAAAGAAAAATGAAAATCCAAGTGTTGGAGTAATATTATGCAGTTCTAAAGATAAAAACATAGTTGAATATTCTCTTAGCAAGAATATGTCACAAACTTTAATATCAGAGTATAAACTAAAATTAATTGATAAAAAATTATTAGAGAACAAATTAAATGAAATGAAAAAAATTTTAGAAAATAATGAGGAATAATCTTAAATTGGGAGGAAATTATGAATATCGAATTTATTAATGATGCTTATACTGAAGATGGACTAAAATTACCAATAGTTCATTTTAACAGTAAAGAAAAAGATATATGTGTAATATTTATTCATGGAATGTGTCAAACGATAATTGATAATTATTTCGCTACTGTTTGTGGTAATATTTTATCAGAAAATAATATTGGTTTTCTTTATGAACATAATAGAGGTCATTCAATAGAAAATGATATAGTTATGAAAGATGGAACATTTAAAAGATGTGGATGTATGTATGAAATTTTTGAAGATTCAATTTATGATATTGATTTAGCAATTAATAAAGCTCAAGAATTAGGTTATAAAAGATTTATTTTGATGGGACATAGTTATGGATGTAATAAATTAATTTACTATTATTATAGGAAAAAGCCAAATATTTTAGGATTAATTCTTGCCAGTGCTCCTGATATGATAGGACTTCAATTATTACGCCAAAAAGATTATAAAGAACTTATTAAAGAAGCAAAAGAAAACATTGATAATGGAGATTCCAACAAAATCTTAAGCAATTTGATTGAAGATTATATGTATATGAGTTCTGGGACTTATTATAATTGGTTTCACGAAAATTCTAATTTAGATAATTTACCAGTTATGAATAATTCAAAAAATTGGTATCAATTTGAAACAATAGATGTACCAATATTAACATTTTCAGGTTCTAATGAAACCGATAACTATTTACATTTAGATTCACTAAAAGAAAAGGCAAAAAGTTGTAATGATTTTGAGTATATGTATATAAATGATACAGACCATTTTTACAATGAGAAAGAATTAGAGATAGGAAATATAATTTTTAATTGGATAAAAAAATTAAAAATTGACTAGGGTATCATTTTCAGATGGTAATGGAAGAACTTCAAGACTACTTATGAATTTGAATTTAATGAATCATGGATATAACCCTGTGATAATAAAAAAGAAGATAGACTAGAATATTATGAGGCATTAGATAAAGCTCATACAACTGCTGATTATACAGATTTCGTTAAATTAATAATAAAGTTAGAAATAGAAATGTTAAATAAATATTTAGAATTATTGTAGGGGGAGTGAATTTATGGCATTTGATTATAAAAAGGAGTATAAAGAATTTTATATGCCGAAGAATAAACCTAGTATAGTTAAGGTTCCTAAAATGAATTATATCGCAGTTAGGGGGATGGGGGATCCTAATAAAGAAAACGGAGAATATAAAAAATCAATAGAACTATTATATGGTATTGCATATACAATAAAAATGAGTCATAAGGGAGCACATAAAATAAATGGATTTTTTGAATATGTTGTTCCTCCGCTTGAGGGGTTTTGGTGGCAAAATGATTTAAAAGAAATGATTGATTATAATAACAAGGATGCTATGAATTTTATATCATTGATTAGATTACCTGATTTTGTTACAAAAGAAGATTTTGATTGGGCTATAGAACAAGCGACTCAAAAGAAAAAGAGAGATTTTTCCCAAGTGGAATTTTTAACTTATGATGAGGGTATTTGTGTGCAATGTATGCACTTAGGTTCTTATGATAATGAACCAGCAACCATTTATTTGATGCATACATATATGAAAGATCATGGTTATGCATTAGACATCACTAATACTAGGTTCCATCATGAAATATATTTAAGTGATCCAAGGAAATGCAATGTAAATAAATTAAAAACAGTTATAAGGCATCCTATTAGAAAAATAAAGCAATAACCAAATTGTAATGATGAAAGAAGACTTTCAAGAAAGACTTTACTATAATAGAATGTATTGTGTATAAGTAACAATATGCTATAGGGATAAGATATGAATTTACAAAATTTAATATAAAAAATAATAATTATAGAACTAAAATTGAACTATTCTAAAATAGATATACTATAGAAAAATTTAAATGGAAGTGATATGATAAAATTTAATAAAGGATTGTTAGCAAAACATCCTTTTTAAGTTGTAAAAAAAGAATTCTTAAAAGATAAATTTACTAGTTAACTTACATACAGTACAAGTAACATATAAAAGTACCTTTAAATCCATAAAATTAGATTGATTCGTGTACCATATGCATGATATACTACAAAAGAGGTGAATTATGAAGAGTTATCATATTTTTGAATTATATGTAGTATGGATAGAAGATAGAGCCTTTATTTGTAAGTATAATCCATATAAAAATATATATCGTGAAATTTTAACAAATACTATGATTGATGGTGATTCTAATATACAGGTAGAAAGTTTAACAGCATATTACTCTCCTTTAGAGTTAGCAGCAGATTATATTGTTACAAAACCGCTTAAAATAAATAAAAAACAGATATTAGAACAATGTATTTTTATAAATACTATGCAAAAGAGCCAAGAACTACAGGAAAAAAATGGAACTTTGGAACAGTGCAAGGAATACAAATTAACACAATTATAGTCCTATAAAAAAATTTGGTTCATTTTAGCAATCTTATAGATATAATTGTTTTATTATGAAAGTAGTATAAATGTTATGAGAAAGACAAAAATGGAATATAAATTAAAAGATGCTACATATGAGCATATGGATTTGTTAATACAGTATAAATTAAATACTATATTTGAATATGCTCCAAAATTAGATGAAGAAGAAAAAAAGCAAATTTGCTTTTATGTAAATAGTGAAACTGCAAAATGGCTTTATGATTATCGTATGATAGAACATCATAAAAAAATAATTGGTGCAGTGTTAGTCCGAAACAATTTAGATGGAGTTTTGCTTGATGAAATATTCATTGAAAGACGATATCGTAATCTTGGAATCGGAACCAAAATAATCAAGCAAATTTTATTGACTTATCCAGTTGTGTATTTGTATGTTTATAAAGAAAACGTTAAGGCATTTCGTTTATATAGAAGATTAGGATTTAAGGTGTTTGATGAAACAGAAACGAGATATTTTATGAAATATATATCTTTTGAATCATATGAATAAAAAGTTAAATTTGGGAGGAAATTTATGGATATTGTTACTTCATTTGGAATTGTTTTATTATTTTCTTTATTAGGTGAAATATTAAAATACATAATTCCATTACCCATTCCTGCAAATATTTATGGAATGATTTTATTATTTTTTGCTTTGAATTTTAAACTTGTAAAGTTAGAAAAAATAAATACAGTAGCACAATACCTTATCACAATCATGCTTATATTTTTTATAATGCCAGCAGTAAGTATTATGGACTCATTTGATTTATTAGCTGAAAATTTTATTACTATATTGATTGCTATAATCATTCCAACAATTTTAGTTGTGATATCTACGGGTCTTGTGACACAAGGAATAGAAAAATCTTTAAAAAAATGGAATAGGAAGTGAATGAAAATGATAAAAGTATTGATGCATTCAGAATATTTTGGATTTTGCCTAAGTATTTTTTTGTTTCTTATAAGTGTAAAGTTACAAGAAAAAATTAAAGAAAAAAATAAAACACTAGCAATGCTTGCGAATCCATTGCTAGTTTCATCAGCAGCTATTATATTGATATTAAAAGTTTTAAAAATATCGTATGATCAATTTTATATAGGCGGGAAATATCTATATTATTTTCTAACACCGACTACCATATGTTTAGCTGTTCCTTTATATAAGAATTTAGAAAAAATAAAAAAGAATTTTTTAGCTGTAATATGTGGAATTTTGGCAGGCTGTTTTACAAATATCATTTCAGTTATTTTGATTGTGAAAATTTTTTCTTTCAATAAAGATATATTAGCATCATTACTATCTAAATCAGTTACAGCACCTATTGCTCTTGGTATTAGTAATGAAATTGGTGGAATATCCGCTCTTACTGTATTCGTTGTTATTTTAACTGGTTTTTGTGGGGCCATACTAGCTCCAATATTGTTTAAATTATTGAATATCAAAAGTCCTATCGCACAGGGAATTGCATTTGGAACATCTGCACATGGTTCGGGAACTGGTGTTGCCGCTACTTTTGGAGAAGAATGTGCAGCAATGAGTGGCCTAGCCATGAGTATAAATGGAATTCTTACTGTATTTGTAATTCCCATAGTAATAAAATTTATTGTATAAAAAATGAATAAAAGTTTTAGGAGTGATGGAGATTATGGATTTTAGCGGAAACCATTTATTAAATTTTTTTTCTTACAATGAAGTTATTCATTTATATAAAATGGATGATTTCATGGAAAAAGCAAAAACAGTTGTTTTTGAAATATTTAAAGATAAAGTGGATAAGAGTGGCAGAGCATATATAGAACATTTGATTCGAGTTTCGAATAAACTTCAGCATCCGAAAGAAAAGGTGGCGGGACTTCTACATGATACATTTGAGGATACAAGTATTACCTATAAAGATTTACTAGATATTGGTTTTCCTAAGGATATATTAGATATTGTTCAAATTGTAACCAAGGAAAAAGTTACTAAATATCCAATATCTTTAGAAGAAAAGCTACATATATATTATAAAAAAATAGATAGTATCATAAATAGTGGCAATATTCATGCTATTCGTTTAAAAGAAGCTGATATGTCTGATAATTATGATAGTAATCGATTAAAAAAATTACCCAAAGAAAAACAAATTTGGTTTCATAAAAAATATGGTACACAAATAGAGAAACTGCATAAAAGAATTGAGAAAGAAAAAGAAGGATGTATTTGATTTTATATATATAATAATTGAAATTTTTTTTGAAAAAATAATCTTTTGTTTCAATGCATGATGCTTTATCTTTGTGGCATCCTATTGATGAGGATGAAATATGTATATGATATATTTTAATCCTTATGATCAGGACCCTAAGCAATATTTAAAAAGTGCAAAAAACTATTGCATAAATATGGTATTGATGATAAAATGTAGATAATTTATTGAAAAGAAGGAGGCCCATAAAATGAGCAAAAATAAAATTTTGGTGATAGTACTAACAGTTGTATCAGCTTTATTAATGGGAGTTACAAATGTAAAGGCAGAAACTCCAAATGAGGAGATGTATAATTACTTTAAAAATGCGACCTATACAATAGGTGGAGAAGAATATAGGATAAACTCTGAACAACTTGTTGTTTTAGAAAGATATTTAAATACACATACATTAACAAAGGAACAAGTTACCTTAGTAAAAGGAAATATTGAAAAAGCTGCAGAAATTTTAAAAATGGCAGGAACGATTCATATTGACAGTTTGACTGTAGAATATAAGAGTAAAATAGAGGTATATGTACAAGAAGTTGCAACAGCTTTAAATTTAACAATAAAATATACATCTGTTGATAATTCTATTAATATATATGAAAATGGTCAAAAAATAGATGTAATTACTCTTGGAAGAAAAAAATTGGTTCAGACAGGTCATTCTTATATTTCTTACATTGCTCTTTCAGCTGCTGTTTTTGTAGCTGTTGCAGGGATTATACTAAAAAACAAACATGCAAAATAAAAAAAACGATAGAATAAAAAAAATAGGCAAAGCAACTGTTAGTAATATAATGGTTGCTTTCCTATTTGTATTAGCCATGTATATTTGCACAAATATATTTTTAGGTGAAACACTCACAAAAGCAATGGCACTTATCAATATAATATCTGTACAAAAGAGCAATATAGAACCAGTAAAGGTAAGTATAAACGAAGCAGGAACAAAATTAAAATCTTATCCAGCATATGGAGATAAGTATGGTACCATAAAAATAGATAAAATAGGAGTGTTTCTTCCTCTATATTATGGGGATTCATTAGATATTTTAAAAAAGGGGATAGGTCATTCTAGTGGCTCTTATTTTCCTGGTGAGGGAGGATCTATTATTTCTATGGGACATGATACAGCAGGATTTTTAAAATATTTATATACTATAAAAGTTGGGGATCAAATTCTGATTGAGACAAATTATGGAAAGTTTACATACGAAATTTATCAAACGAAAATTGTAAAACAAACACAAACAGATGCTGTATATGTTCAAAGTGAAGAAGAAATTTTAATGCTTTATACTTGTTACCCATCGAATAGTATTGGACATGCAACTCATAGGTTTATTACATATTCTAAATTAATAGATAAGGAGATATATTAAAGTGGCCAAAAAGATAGTATCATATATTTTATCATTTTTATGTGTAGGCTGTGTTGTTACATCTATTTTATTTTTTATAGTAACACATACCATATTAGATAGATCTTATGTAGAAGAGCAATTAGAAAAGATAAACTATTATGAACAATTAGAAAAAACGATTCAAGAGGGATTTGGTAATCATATTGTGCAGTCAGGAATGGACGAGAGTGTATTTGATGGAATTTATAGCAAAGAAAAAATAAGAGGGGATATGAAATGTATATTAGATGTTATATATGATCATCAAACATGCAACATCGATACCACTTCTATTTATCAAAAATTAGATGAAAATATAAGTCATTATATATTAAACAAAAATATACATTTAACATTGACTTTGAAAGAACAAATCGAATCTTTTAAAAACACAATAATAGAAACATATAAAAATTCAGTTTTATATTCTATGCGTACTGTAGATGGATTGGGAAAAGTGATATACAAAGTGAAACAGATTATTCCTCTTTTACAGTGTATTATATATTCTCTTCCGTTTGTCATAATTATATCATTAATAATAATCAATAGAAAAAGTATTTCTAGAGTGATGCATTATATGAGTATAATATTATTTGCAAGCGGAGGGATTTGTTTCGTCGCAGATTTATATAATATTATTTCTCTAAAAATAGAAGATACCATTATACTCAATGATAATATATCTATATTTTTACAAGTTGTTATTAAAGATATATTAACAAAGCTGAATATAGTGGGATTTGTAAGTATTTTATTAGCTCTTTTAATGACAATTCTATCAGTCATAATGGATAAAGAGCCAGTATTCAAGAAGTCATAAATATATGCCAAGAATGATTTATATAATAACTGTACTTGAATATTTTTAGTGATTACTATATAATAGAACTAATTTAGTATGCGAGTTCTATGAAAGTAGTTGATACAAGTGGAACTTTAGAAAGTAGGAAAAGAATGAACGAAACAAAAAAATTATATTCTATATTAATTGTTATAGTAGTAATTATAGGAATTTTTATTGCTTCAGCGATATCTAGTCATATCAAAGGGCAGAAATATGTTGAAATAGTAAATCATAATTTTGAAAGCAAAGAAAGCCATTTGGTTTACTTAGGAAGACCAACCTGTGGATATTGTAGTCTTTTAAAACCATATTTAGATACATATTCAAAAAAATATCATTTTACATTTGATTATATAAATACTGATAATGTTACAAAATCGCAACTCAATACGATTCTGAAGAAATTTAATTTATCATCAGATACATTTGGTACGCCTTACTTAGCTGTTGTTAAGAATGGAAAAAAAGTGGCAGAACAAAATGGTTACGTTCCAGAAAATCAATTGTTTGATTTTCTAAAAGAACATAAATTTATTGAGGAAGATAAAAAGTTATACTTAAATTATATAGATTATGATCAATATAAGGAACTTTTAGAAAAAGGAGATAAAGAACTTTTTGTATTTGTACAAACTGGGTGTAGCCATTGTGAAAATGCTAAACCAGTATTAGAACAAATTGCTGAAGAGTACAATATGACAATTCATGTATTTAATATTAGTCAATTCGAAGATGAGCAACAACAAAAAGATTTTACAAATTCACTTTCATATTATAATGAACATGAATGGGGAACACCACTTATGTTAGTTGTAGAAAATAAAGAGGTAAAAGCAAGTAAGGAAGGATTTGAAAGTAAAGATTCTTACATCAATTTCTTTAAGGAACAGGGATTTATAAAGGAGTAGGATAAAATGCAAAGTGTTGTGTATCAAAAAGTAAGTGAATTTAAAAAAAAGTATCCATTAACTATATCTTGGCGATTACGTCAGCATTCTAAAGTAATTGATTTGCACTTAAATCCAGGTGAAGTTGTAAAATATGCTTTTGCAGCCCAGAAAAATGATAATCCTTTAGATATTATTACGACCAATGTGGTAGCTCTTACAAATAAAAGGATTCTAATTGGTCAAAAAAGGTTATTTTTTGGATATTTTTTTACAGCAATTACTCCTGATATGTTCAATGATTTGAAAGTATCAATGGGAATTATTTTTGGGAAAGTATATATTGATACTGTCAAAGAATTTGTGCCTTTTTCTAATATTCAAAAAGAGGCTCTCCCAGAGATAGAAACGTGTATTACAGAATATATGATGGAAGAAAAGAAAAAATATGGTCAATTAAATACTCATGCAAACGGATAAAGTAGAAGGTGATAGTATGGAAAGAGCAAGCAAAGTGATAGCACGAGCAGGGTATTGTTCTAGAAGAAAAGCTGAACAATATATTAAAGAGGGGAAAGTCGAAGTAAATGGAAAAATTATTGATATTGGAACTAAAGTGAATCCCAATGATTTAATTCGAATAGACGGCTCTTTCTTATCTAAAGAAGAAAAAGAATACATTTTACTTTATAAACCAAGAGGTATTGTCACCACTACAAGTGATGATAAAAATAGAAAAACGGTAATAGACCTTGTACAATCTACAAATAGAATTTATCCAGTAGGGAGACTTGATTATGACACAACAGGACTTCTTCTTTTAACAAATGATGGAGATCTTTCTCATTTGTTAATGCATCCTAAAAGTTGTATAGACAAAACCTATATTGTTAAAATCAATGGTTTATTTCCTCCTGTTATGCTAAAAAAAATATGTAATGGTGTAGTCATTGACGGAAGAAAAACAGCTAAAGCACATGCTAGAGTAAAAAAATATGATAAAAAAACCAATACATCTATTGTAGAACTTACAATTCACGAAGGTAGAAATCACCAAGTAAAAAAAATGTTTAATCAATTGGGCTATCAGGTTTTGAAGTTAAAACGTGAGACATATTCCTTTTTAACACTGGAAGGTTTATCTTCTGGAGAATATAGACATTTGACGCCAAAAGAAATAAAAAAATTATATAATGAAGTATATAAAAAATAAAATTCTACCAATGTGTAGAATTTTTTAATATATATAATAATTATGCAGCTTTTTCCTCAGAGTCTTCTAATTGTATAATAGCATTTGTAGGGCAACCCTCTTTTGCATCTATGGCACTTTCCAGATCTTTTTTTAAAACAGTATCTACAATTGCTTCAGCAAAACCATCGTCCCCAATTTCAAATACTTCTGGACAAATCGCTGCACAAGCTCCACAACCAATACAAGCATCTTTATCGACTTCAAATTGATATTTTTCCTTTTCTTTCATATTTATCCCTCCTACATCATTATAAAAAAAAAGAGTGAAATGTGCAACAACAATTTCAAAAAAAAGTAAATACAGTTTTAAAATATGACAAAATATGATATGATGATAATAGCGGAGGTGAGATAGATGCCTAGTAGGATGGATCGATATCATTTTGAAGAGATGACCAGTAGCAAAAGAACAAAAAGAAATGAAGATCTTTATAAGAGTATTTATGAAACAGGGGAATATTCCAATATTGAAGGAATTGCTTCTATCTCTAAAAAGGGTGAAATTAATTTAGAAAAATTAAAAGAAATGCTCCGACAAAGAGAAGAAAAAGAAAATGAGAAAAAGTATAGAACTACAGAAATAACTCCTATCAGAGAGACAAAACAAGATGATGAAGATAGAACCTATGATATTAGGGATGTGCTTGTGAAAGCGAAAACAGAAACAAAAGAAGATAATCGTTATAGAAGTCTGGATCATGCCCATTATGAGTTTTTACAAAATTTAAAGTCTAAAGATCTAAAAGGTTTAAAAGAAGATCCAGAAGAGGAGAGGGCTTTAAGAACTTTAATAGATACAATTACCAGTACGAGTACCATTAATAAACTAGGTGATAATGAACTTTCACTAGAAATGTTATCGGAATTAAAACCAACGGGAAAAACGATAGCAGATAATGAATCATTACACAGATTAATTGAAACAGAAATAAAGAAAAATAAAGAGTTAGAATTAGAGAATACAGAAGAAAGAGATATGGATCAAACATTTTTCACAACTGGACTTAGAAAAGAAGATTTTGAAGCTTTAGAAGATTTACAACAAGTGCAAAAAAAAGAACATAAATTTTTACGGGTATTGTTTTATATTTTAGGTATTGTTCTATTTATTATAGCAGGATATTTTATTTTCAAACTTTGGCAGTAAAAATAGAAACTATTTTCTTTCCATAATAGAGAATATAAGTTTTTATATAAACAAAACAAAGCGAAAGACAGATAATCATATCAATAATCCATTGAATGGATAAAATAGATTCTAGTTTGTTCATAAAACCTAATAATTTTACATTTCGTAATAAGTGAAATTCTGGATAACGGTAAAGTAGCATAAGTCTAGGTCCTAGCACTGTTAATATCAAAAATATATTGATAAACAAAATGATACTTGTTAAAAAATAAAACCATTTTGTTTTTTTTATGATTTTTTTTCTAGGTGTAATTTGATGAAATGGAACTAACAAAAGCAAAAATAAAGGGACAACTGCTGTGATAGCATATTTTACACTTCCTATTATGATGTGAGTGGGTTTGGTCTCAAAAATAGGGGTTAAATGATAAAAATTGATTTGATTATATAATCCACTAAATTTTATCATCAGTAAGGCTAAAGAAAGTAGCAAAAATAAAAGACAGGCTCTACTAATTGTTTCAATTCCTTTTAACCCCATAAATATAATAGTAAAAAGAAAAAGACAGGCGATAAAAAATATTGGGGTTCCTCTTAAATATTGTGTATTTGTAAAAGCGATTAATTTTGTAAATAATAGACCAAAGAAATAACAAATACCTATAATGATAAATGTATTGAGGATAAAACCACTTCCTTTTTTCATAAATTGATCAATACCTATAATAATATTCTTATGTTCATTTTTTTTTGCTATTTTTAAATAGATAGAAAGAAGAAAATACCCTAATATACTTCCTATAATGACTATCCATATTGCATCTGCTTTACATGTAATTAAAAATGGAAGTAGTAGGGTAATAAAAGTACTGCGATAAATAAAATACAGCATAGAACCATATCCAGAAATATGTACTTTATTCATGATATACATCACCTTCTTTATCTTTGATTTTAAAATTCATATGATTTTCAATGATTAAATCAGTAAAATAATCTGTTTTTAAATTTTTATTTTTTTTAGAAAGTAAAGCACCATATCCAAAAATATCACTATTTAACTGTTTGCTTTCATTGATACTGTTTTTTAATATTTTTTGTAATTCCCATTCTACTTTTTTTAACAATTGCTTTTCATTTTTTATTGTTTTTCCACAAGTATTTTCCTTTACAGAAATATTTCCTGTTATATAATTATCAATTTTCTTACCATTTGTTTTTGTTTTAACATGGATACTTCCTAATTCTACGACACTTTTATTCTCTTTACAAGCAATATTTAATACGATATGATTTGCATGATTACTTAAAATGGCAATCCCTATCATATTTTCAGAAAAGGCTTTCAGTTTATCTTTTTTTAAAATAGCAAGATTAGATGCAATTACCCTTTCTTTGGAAATGGTAACAGTATTTAATGTAGGCTCTTTTCCTTTTTCTAGAAGTGTATCTACAAGTTCAGTCAGTGTATCTGTTTTATCAGAAAATTCAATCTCATCATTATATTTAAAGATATTGGTAATTGTATTATAGTCACTATTATTACTTTCTAAAAGTGTTTCTAAAATCTGTTTAGAGGAAACGTTATGTGCAAGAAATAAATAAAAGTTGTTTTGAATGGAATCATTTTTGATAAAATAATTTAAAATAGGTTCTAATCCTTCCTTTGCAAGATCATCTGATATAATAATTGTTTGTACATGGTTTAAATATAAATTTTCAGATAAATTTAAGTTTAGATTGGCAAATGCTGTTGTGAGCGAAGTACCAGTTCCATTTTGTAAAATTGTTTCATTTTCCTCTTTTCCAACAATGAGACTGGAAATGATATACTGATTATCTTTTTTATCAATTCCTAGAACTGTGCTGATGGATATTTCATTTAATTCTTTATAGTCACAGCTTGTTAATAAGAAAAGAATACACAAAAGAAACCATTTTTTCATTTTTTACCTCCTAATTTAATTTTATTTTTAGTAGTTAAATAGCTAGGTCTTTCTTTATCTTGATTTTTAGGAATGCGAATGAAACTATCTTTTAAACCAATTACGTTAAGGGGACTAATAGGAGAAAGATAATCTGTCCCCATAATTTTTAAATTAGCAAGTTTTATGACTAGAATCATTAAACAGACTGTAAATCCAATAATACCAAAAAAAGTACTAAAAAGGATAAATAAAATTCTCCAAAAACGAATACCATTAATCATATCGATATCACTGAATAGAAGACCACTGATGGATGTAACAGCTACTATAATTACTGCAATTGGAGATACAATTCCAGCACTTACTGCTGCATCACCAAGGACAAGCCCTCCTACAATACTCATAGCAGTTCCCATAGCACTGGGTATACGAATGTCACATTCTCTTAGAATCTCAAATATAATAAGCAATAGAAGAATTTCAAAGGATGTTGGAAAGGGGACCGCTAACCTTTGATGATATAAAGAAATAAGTAATTTTTCTGGTAGGATACTAGTATTAAATGTCATCACACTAATATAAAGTGCAGGAATTAAAATGGTCATTAAAAATGCAGTTAAGCGTAGAAATCTAGTTAAATTTACATTGGCAGGATTTTGATAATAATCTTCTGGATTATGAAAAAAATCTATAAAAAGTGCAGGAATAATGAGTGCATAGGGACTGTTTTCTACAAGGATAACAATTTTACCATTTAAAAGTGATTGACAAACTAAATCAGGTCTTTCTGTACTAATCACTTTAGGAAAGGTCGATTTTTGTTTTGTAATCAGAAACTCTCGAATATTGCCACTATCTAAAATTCCATCTACATCTATTTTTGAGAGTTTATCTATAATTTTGTTTACTTTTTCCATTTCAGCAATATCATGTATATAAAGAGTACTTACTTTTGTTTTGGTTCTTTTTCCGACAAAGGTATCTTTGACAACAAAATTAGGATCTTTAATTCTTTTTCGAACGAGTCCAATATTCATTGCATGTGTTTCTGTAAAACTATCCTTAGGTCCTCTGATAATTCCTTCGGAAGATGATTCAGAGATACCTCTTGATAAATCTTGTCTACTTTCTAAAACAATGGCTTTTTTATACCCATCTACTAATACAATTGTAAATCCAGATGATAGATAGTAGGGAATGTCTTCTTCTTTTTCGAGAATCATGAGGGAATCATTGGGAATTATATTTTGTAATGTGTCAAATAAATTATGAAAGATATTTCCTTTTGTTTGCTTGATATCATAGGTCATACTATGTACAATAAATTCACTAATAGTAGCACCACTACTAACACCTTCTATGAATAGATAGGCTACTTTATGATTTTTTATAGTAAGATTTCTTATTTTTAAATCACTAGATTGGTGAAAGGTTTCAGATATTTTTTGTATCAATATTTCAATATTTGGATTCATAATTATCACCTTATTTTTAATATGATCCAAAAATATAAAGTGTAAACATAGTTCTTATGAATAATCTATTATATATAAGAGTTACTTAGATAATAGAAATATTTTTAGGTACTTAAGTGATAAGATTTTTATAATAATATAAGACAGAGAAACAGAGTAAAACAATAAAAAAGGAAAACATATAAAAAATATCAAAATGATATAAAAGAAGTAGTAATTTTAAAGAATAAAATAATTTAATCATCAAACAATAATCAAAAATAACTATTCAATTTACATTTGGCAAATAATTTAGAAAGAATTAAGGTTTTTACAATATATTTTTGAATATTTATTAAATCTTTATCTTTTCTTAAATTTCTTTTTTCCGTTTTATTGATTATTACATACTACCCTCATTATGTAGTTATTATATCAAATTGTTTGTGAAATATTTTTACTTTTTTTATCTATTAAATTTTGATAAATTTGCGAATGTATAAGTTTTATTGTATAATAATTTTCAT
>CANPPW010000013.1 GCA_947576095.1 uncultured Mycoplasmatota bacterium
ATAAAGTTGTTAAGAAAAGTAATTGTGAACACTCTATAACTTTTAGAGAAGATATTTTAAAAGATTTATTCGTACAGATTTATAACTCTATTGTAGAGAAAAAGCATAAGACAAAGGACAAGTTATTAAATGCCATTCGTGAAACTTTAGAAAGTGATGATAATAAAACTAGAATTGATAAACTTGTAAAAGACAAAATAAATCTTGAAAAAAGATTATCAAATTTAATTGATATGAAACTAGATGACTATGACAATAAAAATGCTTATGTAGAAAAGGAAAAAGAAATCAATACTAAGATAAAAAGTCTTAGTGATGAAATCTATCAATTAGAATTAGCAAACAACAATAATAAAGAAATTTCTAAAAGACTAAAAGAGATAGAAGAAGTTGTATTTGAAAGTGAGAAATCATTAAAAGAATTTGATGAGGTAGCATTTGAAAATTTAGTTGAAAAAATCATAATAGGCGAAAAAGATGAGAATGGAAATGACAAACCTAATGTGATTAGATTTATTTTAAAAATTGGTGGAGATTATAAAGCCATAATCTCTCAAAATAACAATAGTATTGATAGTGTGTCATTTGAACAAGGAAACAGGATTGTCTGTTCCTGATGCTGAAATGTTAATAACTATATCAGAAATTTTTGAAACACCAGTTAGTGACATTCTTGGGGAAAGTATAGTAGAAAAAGAAAAAAATGATTTAAAAGTAATATCTGAAAAATTAGAAGTTATTAATGAGCAATTATCTATGAGGAAAAAGCAAAAAAGAAAAAGAATAGTAAACTTCTTAATAATTACAGATGTATGCATTATATTACTTTTTATATTATTAGAAGTATTAGGTAGTCCATATCAATCTTGGGATTATAGTGATCCTGAATGGTCTATTATTGGAACATTATGGCATTCATTTGAGTGGGTATTTTTTAAAGTAGCTCCACTTACAGTTATTGTGATTACTTCAATAATAGGAATAATATATGTAAAAAGAAATAAATAAAAAATTACAATTTCTGCAACAAATGATATTGCTTTAAACTAAGATAAACGATATAATAAATATATCAAATACCAGTGAACTTATTTTTTTGCTGATGAGTGCAAAACCCCATCAGTAAACGCACCAGATTGATAGGAAACCCGAACCTTTAATTCGAGAGTAATAAATATTAACTAGAAGTACCGTCTAGTTTTTTTGTTATTTAAGAATGGAAGTGAAGAGTTTTTTATGAAAGTAGAAGTAAAATAATTAAAAATCAGTAATGAACTATCAAAAAAGATTGATATGATATGTAGATTTGCAGGTGTAAGTTCGAACTTAACAAGTGGATGTATAAAAAATATCAAAGGAACAAATATTGCCTATGTGAAACCTCATATCTTATCAGTTAATGGAAATGACTATTTATTATTTGAAGAATGTGATGATGTATTTATAAATGGTTATTTCAAAAGTATTAAGTTAAAAGATTTAGAAAGGTATTTGAAAAAAACTAAATAATTTAATTTAAAACTAGGCGTACAAAATAAGGCGTACTTTGAGGTTAAAAGTATGGGACTTTTGTACTTTTAATCTCTCTTTAAAAAATTAGAAAAGGAGAGATTTAAAAATGAACATCGATATAAGAATTGCAGGGATTTACATTAGAGTGAGTACACAGGGCCAAGCTCGTGAAGGTTTTAGTCTAGGAGAACAAGAAGCTAGATTAAAGGACTTCTGTAAAGCAAAACAATATGAAGTATATAAAGTATATGCTGATGAAGGAATAAGTGCTAAAAATGATAAAAGACCAGCATATCAGGAGATGATGAATGATGTTAAGAATGGTACTATTAATGTCATTGTAGCATTTAAAATGGATAGACTTACTCGTAGTGTCTATGATGTAGAAAAACTAATGAAGATAGTTAAAGAAGCAGGATGTGATATAGATTGTCTAGCAGATGAATCAAACACTACTACATCAAATGGTAGAATGGTTATGAGAATTATGACAAGTGTATCTCAAAATGAAATAGAAAAGTGTTCTGAAAGGACAAAACTAGGAATGGTAGGTGCTATCAAGGCTGGGCACATTCCAAATCGAAATCCCTTAGGATTTAAAAGAGAAAATAAAAAGTTAATAGTTGATCCACTTACCAAAGATCTTGTTGTAAGAGTTTTTGACTTATATTTAGAAGGTAAAAGTCATCAAACGATTGCTAATATCTATAATCAAGAAAAAGTGCTAGGAAAAACAAATTGGTATGATTCTACCATTCAAAAGATACTTGCTAATGAATTATATAAAGGTGATTTTGTAAATGGTAAAAAGACAAAGAATCCTACTTATTATGAAAATGTTGTAGAACCTATTGTATCAAAAGAAAAATGGAATAACTGTCAATCACAAAAACAAAGAAATGCTAGACACTATGAAAGGACAGCTACTTATCTTTTTACAAATAAATTAAAATGTTCTAATTGTGGATGTTTTCTAGGTGGAAAAGCTACAACAAAACAAAAAACTGGTTATAAATGACTTAGAGGCAGAAGTAGTAAAAAGAATATTTAGTATGTATTTAGAGGGTTCTTCTGTATGCTATGTATTAGGAACTTTTTTAGCAATTTATGCTCATAAATATTGTGATTTTAATGATATTGTAAATTTGAATAATCACATTCATGAATTAGATTATAAATCTATTATTGATATTTGTTTAAGTATAGGAATTGATTTAAATGATGAAGGGTTTTCTCAAAAATTATTTGATTGTATAGATGAATATATAAATACTAAACAAATTGATCATAAAAAATGTATTTAAAGATATCATCAAAATAGAACAGCTTTATATTAGAGAATTGTATTTATACAAAGATTTATAAAGCATTATTTATGTTGGAATTATTAGGTGAAAAGGCAGTAATGAAATTGATAGTTTCATTAGAAAAGAAATTAATAAAAAAATAATGAATTGCAAAAAACGATTTTTTGTAGAAAATTAGATAGGTGTATAATAAAATTAATATTTTTAATAGGGAGGTAAGTATGGGACTTTTAAATACAAAAATAGGTAAAATATTAAGTAGAGATTATATTACATTTTTTATATGTAAAATGGATGCAAAATTAAGAAAATTAAAGTTACAAAAACATAATAAATATGTACAAATGGTGTGTGATATCCATTCTAGTAGTATACCAAATCAGATAAGAACTTCTGAAATCCCATTTGAATTTAATACTGACTTTAGTGATTTAGAAATGATTCCTTTAGATAAAAAGGTAAAATCTTTTTTAAAATGGTATTATAAAAAATGGATTAAAGGCCATTATACATATGTTGGTGAACTTTATGGTCAAAAACGTATAATAAATTTTATTGAAAAAATGGTTTCATGGTATGAAATGAAATATCCAGATTTTGAAGTAAATCGATTTATGACAGGAACAAGTATTCATAATAAATCTATAGATGATATTTTGTTAAATAAAGGTGTAGATTCTATCAAATGGAAAAATTTACTTGATTATCATACATTTGTTTTAACACTTTCAGAGGAAGAAAAAGGATATTTGCAAGATCCAATTTTTAGAAGTAGCTATTGCATGAAAGATGCTTATATGGGATTTTTACATATAACAAAAGATGGTATAGTAAAAACCGATGAAGTTAGATTTGATATTTCTGAGTATTATCATGGTATGACTTTAGGGAAAAGTTTATATGTAACAGATGATTTTGATAATTTAAATTTGTTACAAGTTAAATTGTTAATGGAAAAATATAATATGTTAAATGATGTTATAGGGATTCAAAAAATAATAGATGATTACCAATTACAAATTGAAACAAAAGAAAGATTATTAGATTGTGTTATGTATAGAATAATAGAACGTGGTGGAAATAAAATAGGAGCTTTTAGAGCATTTCTGTTTGCCAAAGAATTTAATAGAAATGCCAGAATTCCTATGATGTATAGTACTGATGATCCTCACTTTTCATTAGAAAAAATTTTATCAGAAACTTCATTTGAAAAAGGTCCAGTATTAACGAAAGCTATAAAGTAAATCCTTGTTAATTCATTTATATTTTTAGGGATGTATTTTACCTAGTAAAGGTATTAAAATTAAGAGAGGAAACATACATTATGCCAAATGGCAGCTTGTTTGATGTAGATAGGGCCGCTTTGATAGCCCATTCTGGAGGTTTTGACTTTTATATGCAGCTAGATGAAAATACAATAGATTTTTATAGTAAGAAAAAATTATTAAAAAATTTAATTGATTGGGAAAAGCATTTACTTATAAAAGAGTATGATGTAAATCCTAGGGAACAACAGTGGTTTATATCCGATAAAGAATTGAGATTAAAAGCTGAATTATGATCTATTTATAAAGAAGTTCCACTTATGAGAGGGATCAATATTGTAAAGGTAAAGTAAAAAAACGATATGATTTTATGAATTAATATTTTTGAGTATCTGAATATAATCATTAAATCCATACAAAAACTACTATCAAAATATAATTGAAAGTAGTTTATTTTTTTATAAAAATTTAATTTTAACTGAGTCAATTTTACCATCTACTATTTTCTATGAATAAATCTCTAGGTAAATCAAATAATTCATTATGTGTAACATTCATTATTTTATTGGCTATATTAAGAATTGTGTAAATAGATAATTCATCAAAATTATTTAATTTTTCTTTCATAAGATTCCAGATGGTATCTTCCTTAATTAAATCGAATGCTTTGTATCCCTTTTCAGTTAATCCTTTAATTTTGTGATCACTAAATACCTCATTTTCATCATAACTTAATTTATCAAGAACTGTTAAATAGTGCTCCTTATTGAATAAAGTGACAATAGCCCTTATATCTTCAATTGAAAAATCGGTTATTTTCTTTTGTAAATTTGCTACTGTTAGAGTCTCTCCAAAAGGAATTTTTTCAACTTCTAATAGAATTTTTCTAGCACAATTGTTATTGATTTTCAAGTGTACACCTCCATTCATTAATAATATATCATAATTGGTTTGTTTTAACAAAACATTATTACTGAATAATATGTAAAGTAGTGAAAAATGCTTAAAAAAAGGAAAACTGTGATATAATCTATTTGAACAGGAGATATCAATAACTTTGGAGACAATTTTAATTTAAAAGGAGAGGTAATATATGAAAAAAGGAACTATTGTAAATGTATCTTCTACAAATGGAACAAAAAGTTAGAGTTAATGCAGTTGCTATTGGTTGGGCGGATACAGATATGAATAAAGATTTGCCACAGGATTATATAGATGACGAACTTTCTAAAATTTATTTGGAGAGATTTGCAAAACCAATTGAAATAGCCAAAACAATCTATTTTCTAGCAAGTGATGAATCAAGTTATATAAATAGTGAAATCGTAACAATTGATGGTGGCTATTGTTAGAATCAAATATTTATTACCTTGTATTATTAAAAAGCGTTTAATTGAACAGAAAGGGTTTCTTTTTTATGGAAATTATGATATTATATATTTGTATTGCTCCATAGCCAAGTGGTAAGGCATCGGACTCTGACTCCGTGAGCGCTAGTTCGAATCTAGCTGGAGCAGCCAATATGATTACTCATGAAAGATTCATTATGATAGATTTGATTTCGTAATATGGAATCTCTATATGTTAGTTAATATAGTGTAAGGAATGACGAAAGTCATTCTTTTATAATCATAAAATATATATGGTGTGTATCAAATAAGTTATATCATATTTATTTTTGAAAGAAGGCTGTATATGGATAAAAAGCTGCTTGTAAGAAATAGGCAAATAAGAATAGAAAGACCTAGGATATCAACTAATCAATTATATACCACTTATGAAAATCATGGAGTTTTTCAAATTTGTTTTAGTAGTAGAGGGTGTGTTCATGCTTCTAAGGGATATTGTATCATGTGTGATTATGGGATGGTGGAATGTATCACAGCAAAACAACTAGAGTGTGCATTTGATAAAGCAATTTCTAAAAGTAAAGAAGCAATAAAGGTTTTATTATTAAATTCTTTTGGGAGTATATTAGACGAAAATGAAATCAGTAAAGATTGTTTTAAATTATTATTAAAAAAGATAAAAAATATAGATGTAAAAACCATTATATTTGAAACGCACTATACAACAATTACTAGGGAGAAATTACATATAATAAAAAAATCTCTTCCTAATAAAGACATTTTTTTTGAATTTGGATTAGAAACATCCAATCAGGAAATTCGTGAAAATTATTTGTTAAAATATATAGATAATAATTGCCTTTTAGATAGAGTAAGTCAGATTCATTCGTATGGAATGCAGGTAATTGCTAATATTATTGTAGGAATTCCTTTTTTAAAAGAAGAAGAACAAGTCAATGATGCCATAGATTCTATTATGTGGTGTTTTAATCATGAGATAGATGAAGTAGAATTATTTCCGATGAATATAAGACCTTATACTTTATTAAGAGAACTATTTGAAAAAAACGAATATAAAGTAATTTCACATTGGATGGTTATTGAAGTTTTATCTAAAATTCCTAAAGAACATTTAGAAGATATACATATTGCTTGGTATGGAAATAGGGACTTAGTTTATAAGGGAGGGATGCATTCTGTTTTTCCTACGTTTTGTTGTAACTGCCAGAAATCCTTAATTAATTTTTATGATTCATATTTAAAAAATAAGGATTGTGATGATAGAAAAAAATTGATTGAACATTTAATTCTCCATAAAAATTGTGATTGTTATAAACAAGGATGAGGAGAAAAAGTGACTAATACTTATATGAGAGATTTTTTTGTGAAAATTATAAATTTAAAAAGTATTATGAAAATATAAATCGAACAGTATATTTATTTAAAAATAAAATATAATGTTACTATAAGGTGATGATATGAATAAAAAACAAATAATGTATGGTATTGGAATTATGTTTTTAGTTGTAACCATTGTAAGTTCTCTTGTTTTTGTAAACAAGCAGGATGCTGCAACAAGTAAATTACAAGGAAAAATTCTTTCTGTTGCTGGTGGGGAATTAACAGTACAAGATAAAGAAAATATTATTTACACATTTAATGTAGATGATATAAATGCTGAAATTGGTGATGATGTTTTAATTGAGTATACTGGTTTATTAGATAAAAATAAAAGTATGCAAGATAATGCTGTTATTCATTATACTAATATGGCCGCCTCTACTGATGAAAATGGGATTCCAAGTGATTGGTTAGATAATGGAATTTTTAAAGATTATTATGCTGTAGCGAAAAAGCAACTCGATAAACTTACATTAGATGAAAAAATAGGGCAGCTCTTTTTGGTTCGTCATCCAGATACAAATGCAGCAGAATTACTTAAGAAATATAATTTTGGGGGATATGTTTTTTTTGAAAGAGATTTCAAAAATAAAACAGAACAACAAGTTACAAATATGATAAAAGATTTACAGAAATCTGCGAATACACCTATATTAACAGCTGTTGATGAAGAAGGTGGTAAGGTTGTAAGAGTTAGTAGTAATCCCAATCTTGTAAGTGCTCCATTTAAATCTTCTCAGCAGTTATATCAAATGGGTGGATTTGAGCAAATTAAACAAGATACAATTTACAAAAGTAAAGTACTATCTCATTTAGGATTAAATTTAAATTTAGCCCCTGTTGTCGATGTATCTGTAAATCCAAATGACTATATGTATGAAAGATCATTTGGCTCTGGAACAGAATTAACTTCTACTTACGCTAAAACAGTAATAGAATCTAGTAAAGATACAGGCGTTTCTTATACATTAAAACATTTTCCTGGATATGGTAATAATGCAGATACGCATACTGGATCATCTGTGGATCAAAGAAGTTATGATGATATTTTAAACAATGATTTGCCACCTTTCGAGGTAGGTATAAAAGCAGGAGCCGAAGCAGTTTTAGTTAGTCATAATACTGTTACAAGCATTGATGCGAGTAACCCAGCTTCCTTATCTGCAAGTGTACATAATCTTCTTAGAAATAAACTGAATTTTACAGGAATTATTATAACAGATGATTTAGACATGGGAGCTATCTCTTCTATTTCAGACGCTACTGTGAAAGCGATTCTAGCAGGAAATGATTTAATTATTACAACAGATTATGAAGACAGTGTGAATCAAGTGAAAAAGGCTCTTCAAAATGGAACTATTTCAGAAGATCTTATTGATAAACTTGCTTTTAGAATTTTGTCATGGAAATATTATAAAGGTATCATGTTTCAAAATCAAAAATAGAAGACATATTAAAAAGAAATCATTGATTTCTTTTTATTGTCATACAAAATCAATCTATGATATAATAAGTATATTCAAAAGAAAAGGTGAGAATATGAGTAGAATTTTATGGGGAATTTGTTTTATCATAATTGGTATTATTATAGGGACAAATAGTTTTGGGCTGACCAATATTAATATTTTTTTTGATGGTTGGTGGACTCTTTTTATTATTGTTCCATGTTTTATAGGATTATTTAACAAAAAAGAAAGCAAACTAGGGAATCTAATTGGCGTGTTGATAGGGGTTGTACTACTTTTAGTAGTGCGAGGAATTTTAAACTTTGAGATAGTTGCTAAAATGATTTTGCCTATTGTATTTGTCATAATAGGATTATGCCTTATGAGTGGGAACTTTATAAAACAAACAATATCTAAAAAGATAAAAGAAGGAAAAAGAAAAGGTTTAGAAACAATTGTTGCAACATTTTCGGAGCAGAATATTTGTAAGGAAGATGAATGCTTTGATGGAGCCAGTTTAGATGCTGTATTTGGTAGTATTCTTTTAGATTTGAGAAAAGCTAAAATTGAAAAAGAGGCGGTTATTTCTGTAAGTGCTATATTTGGTGGCATAGATATTTTGGTTCCTAGTAATACAAATGTTAAAGTAAAAGCAACACCTATATTTGGTGGTGTATCCAATCGGGTATCAAAAAAAGATAATCATGAAAAAACCATTTATATTGAGGCGTTTTGTTTGTTTGGAGGCATTGATATAAAATGAGTAATTTTCAAAAAGCAATCAAAGTTTTCGCTCTTTGTTTAGCTGGTTTTATCATTTTAAATATAATAAGTGGTGTTCTTTGGTTTTTGAGTTTATTTGCCAATATTGGATTTAAAAGTGAATCTAGAGAAGATTTTTCAGAAGTTTATCAAGGTATCACAAAATTAGATGTGGATCTTGCTCGTTCTAAATTGGAGTTAAAAGAGGGAAGCACTTTTAAAGTGGAAATAAAAAATGCTCATGATCACCTGAAAATAAGTGAAAAAAATGGTATATTGAAAATAAAAGAAAAAAATTTTTGGTTATGGAATACGCATGCATCAAGCAGGATTACAGTCTATGTTCCTAAAAATATCAATTTAAATACAATTCGTATAGATGCAGGAGCAGGAACAATTTATATGGATCAAATAAATTCAGATATTCTTGATATAAATCAAGGAGCGGGAATATTAACAATAACCAATTGTAAATTTTTAAAAACAAATATTGATGGGGGAGTAGGAGAAATTAAGGTTACATCTTCTTTTTTAAATCAATTGGATTTAGAAGCTGGAGCTTCTAAAATGAATATTGAGGCCCAAATTTCTGGAGCAAGTAAAATTGAATGTGGTGTTGGCACGGTGTTTTTATCTTTGCTAGGTAATGAAAAAGATTATCGAATATCAGTAGAAAAAGGTCTTGGGAATATTCTTATCAATCATAAAGAATATAAGAATAATATTGTTTATGGAAATGGTAAAAATATACTTAAAATAGAAGGTGGTGTAGGAAGTATTGATGTACAATTTAAAAATAATGATACCTAATACAACTTTTAAAACAAGAATAAAATTGTTCTTGCCAAAAAAAAGAAGAAGTGATATGATAATAATGTCTTTTTAAGACATTATTACTATGGCCTGTTGGTGAAGGGGTTTAACACACAAGGTTCTCAACCTTGGATTCATGGGTTCGAAACCCATACAGGTCACCAATTAAATAAATAAGCCTTTGTTTTTCAAAGGTTTTTTTGTACTTAAGATGAAAAAATGCTTTCATGAAAATAGTATATATTTTTACTATATAAAATACCTTTCTTTTCTCTTTTTTGTTTGCAACCACTATTAAAGTATGATATTATTTTATTAAAGGAGTGAATAAAAATGGCAAAAGAATTGAAGGAATTCAAAAAATTTATACAAAAGTATTCAAAATCATTCATATGTATATTAATATTGGCGATATTAACTTATTCTATTAAGATTTTCAATTATAGTATATCTATTGATACAGAAGTAACAATTAATAATATTAATAGTAATGATAGTTTTTGGATTGGGATAGGAAGATGGATGACCGTATTTTTAGGGAAAATATTTCAACATGGAAAACGATTTAATCCTTTCCTTTCTAATATTTTGATACCTATATTTTTGACAGTCTCTGTTATAATAATAGGGTATACTATTTGTAAGGTTCTTAAGAAAGAAAAACAAAATAAATTAATATTTTATACTTTAGGAGGCCTGATTGTAACTTCACCTGCTATTGCAGAGATGATGAACTTTACAATGATGGGAGCAGAAGTTTCTTTTGGTATGGTATTGATGGCCTTGGCAGTTTACCTCTCTTATATGGCAATTTATGAGAAAAAAAGATATTTATATATACCTACTATTATTATATTAATCTCTGCTATGGGAACATATCAGGCAATTTATCCGATGTACATAAGTATAATTGCTTTTATATTTTTACTAGATAAAATTAAAAATGGAATGAAAAGAACATTGATAGAGGATATAAAAATAATATTAAAAATGCTTTGTGTATTTATGATATCATTTATACTATGTTCAATGATTACATCTATTCTTGTACTTATTTTTGATGCACAAAAAAGTAGTTATTTGGATAATCAAATCAATTGGGGTAGACAACCAATAAAAGCTGTATTAGTTATTGTATTAGGATATATAAAAAGTGTAGTACTACCACACCACAGTGCCGTATGGAATAAATCTTATATTTTCTTAAGTATAGGTATGGTGATTTATTCTATTTATCTTCTAAGGAAAGAAAAGCAAAGAGCAATATTACCTATATTATGTATTGGTTTTTTACTAGTCTCTCCATTTCTTATATCTATTTTGACAGGAAATGCAGTTGCAATAAGAACTATGATGAATTTTCCTTGTGTTGTTGCGACTTTATTTGTATTGTTAATAAGTAGTATTGATAAAAGTAAATTCTTAAAATATGGTGTACTTTTATTTATTATTTTATTTTCTTGTATTCAATTTAAATCTACTATGGACTTGTTTTATAGTGATTATATTAGATATGAAGAAGATAAGAATTTGGTACATTCTGTATTTAATAAAATAGATATGTCTGATGAACTAAATGGTGAAAATAGAGAATCGACAGCTATTGTATTTATTGGTTTATATCAGCCCAAATCATTAGGTGTAGTAGCTAAAGGGGATGTAATGTCATATTCTTTCTTTGAATGGGATAGCAATACAGATAACCTATCAAATCTAAGAATACATGGTTTTGCACAAACTTTAGGATATAGATATAAATTACCAACAATAGAGCAAATTAATAAGGCAAAAACATCATGGGAGAGCTTGGATATATATCCACAAAAAGGTTTTATAAAGAAAATAGATGATTTTATATTAGTTCGAATTGCATAAAAGGTCTTTTATTAGAATCAATTCATATAAAAATTAGAAAGGGTATGCAGTAATAAATGAAAAAAGTATCAACATTATTTATCGTTATTCCTTGTTATAACGAAGAAGAAGTTTTAGAAGAAACAACAAGACAACTTAAAATCAAAATGGATGGTTTAATTAAAAATAAAAAAATTAGTCAAGATAGTAAAGTGATGTATGTAAATGATGGTTCTAAGGATAAAACCTGGGAGCTAATTGAAGATATTAGTCAAAAAGAAAACCATTTTACAGGTTTATGTTTATCTAGGAATAGAGGCCATCAAAATGCTTTGTTAGCGGGTCTTATGACCGCTAAAAATTATGCAGATATAGTGATTTCTATGGATGCTGATTTGCAAGATGATATCAATGCAATCGATGAAATGTTAGAAAAATGCAATTTGGGAAATGAAATTGTCTATGGTGTTAGAAGTGCCCGTTTAAAAGATACATGGTTTAAAAGAGTAACAGCAGAAGGTTTTTATAAATTTATGAAACTGATGGGGGTAGAAATAGTATTTAATCATGCAGATTATAGAGCAACTAGTAAAAGAGTTTTAGAGTATTTAGAAACATATGAAGAAGTAAATTTATTTTTAAGAGGAATTTTTCCTTTAATTGGATTTAAAAGTGATATTGTTTACTATGAACGAAATGAGAGATTTGCTGGAGAAAGTAAGTATCCTTTAAAAAAGATGTTATCTTTTGCTTGGGATGGAATCACTTCTTTTTCAGTAAAACCTATTAAAATGGTTCTAAATTTGGGGATATTTATATTTTTCATTAGTATATTTATCTTACTTTATTGTTTAATAGTGAAATTATTAGGAAATACAGTTCCTGGTTGGACTTTCACTACTTGCTCTATTTGGTTAGTAGCGGGACTTGAAATGTTATCTTTAGGGCTTATTGGTGAATATATTGGAAAAATATATAGAGAAACCAAAGCTAGACCTAGATTTATTATCTCTAGAAATTTAGAAGAAGAAAAGAAAAAAGTTAGACAATCATAAAAGAATGAATTTAATGTCTAGTTGGCAGTAGTTATTATAAGGGGTAATGAGGTGATGTAAATGAAGAAAGATAACCAAAGGAAACAAATAGATCCAATTGAAAATATGATCATTCATATTTTAGATCATTTAAATATAAAATTAAATCCATCTACTTTGAAATTATTAATTCAAATTTTTAAATTTGTTATAGTTGGTGTGATGGCAACCTTAATTGATTTTATTTTACTATATGTGTTTAAAGAATTTTTACATGCATCCATATTAGTATCTAATACAATATCGTTTATTGTATCAACACTATATAATTATGTAGCAAGTGTAAAATGGGTTTTTGATATCAATAGTAATAAAGATCCAAAGAGAAACTTTGTTATATTTATTACATTTAGTATAATAGGTTTATTTATAAATAATAGCATTATGTGGGTAACTACAAATATCTTTGCAATATATTATTTATTATCTAAAGTTTTAGCGACTGCTATTGTTATGGTTTTCAATTTTGTTACTAGAAAATTATTTTTAGAGTGATATGAAAATAAATATTAACATCAGGAGTAATCCTGATTGTTTTTATTCGTTAATTATGGTTTGTTTATAGAAATTTTATACTTGTTTTACATACTAAAAAATATTATAATATAAAAGAGATAAAAGGAGAGATTATAGATGAAAGAAGCTGCTAAAATCATATTTCCCAATATAGATAAAAATAGGGATTATTATGAAGGAAAGTATTCTGAAAGGGCTTTAAAAGAGGATGCAATTGTTACAAGATATGCTCCTAGTCCAACAGGTCACATTCATATAGGAAATTTATTTTCTTGCCTCATTGGTAGAAAAATATCAAAAGATACAAATGGGATTTTTTATTTAAGAATTGAAGATACAGATGGAAAAAGAGAAATCGAAAATGGAATTGAAGGTATCATAAAGGATTTACATGATTTTGATATTTTATTTGATGAGGGAGCTATTTCTAAAAATGAATGTTTTGGCAGTTATGGACCATATATTCAAAGTGAGCGAAAAGAAATCTATCAAACTTATATAAAAGATTTATTAGAAAAAGGTCTAGCTTATGTTTCCTTTTTAACACCAGAGGAAAAGGAAAAAATGACAGCTTTACAGGAAAGAACAAAACAAAGAATCGGATATTATGGTCCTTTTGCAACAGATCGTTATCTAACAGAGGAAGAAGTTATTCAAAAGATAAAAGAAGGAAAGCCTTATGTAATTCGTTTGAAAAGTATGGGTAACTTTGATAAACGTTTTGTTCATAATGATCTAATTAAAGGAAAAGTAGAATTTCCAGAAAACGATATGGATATTGTTATTATGAAAGGGGATGGACTTCCTACATATCATTTTGCACATGTCATCGATGATCATTTGATGCATACCACACATGTAATTCGTGGAGAAGATTGGTTATCATCTATCCCTGTTCATCATGAATTATGGCAAACATTAGAATTTAAAGAACCCAAATATGCACATACACCTCTTTTGATGAAAATAGATGAAGAAGGTGTAAAAAGAAAGTTATCAAAAAGAAAAGATCCTGAGGCTGCTATTAGTTTTTATGATCAAGAAGGTATTCCTGTTCAGGCTGTATGTTTATATCTTATGACAGTTGCAAATTCTAATTTTGAGGAATTTTTGTTACATAATAAAGATAAAGGAATAGATGATTTTGTTTTTGATTTCAAAAAAATGAGTAAAAGTGGAGCTTTATTTGACGTTGAAAAATTAAAAAATATATCACGAAATTATTTAAGTACTTTAAAAGCTATTGACATCTATGATGCTTTGGTACATTTTACTCAAAAATATGATGAAGAATTTTACAGACTTATTACAAAATATAAAGAAGAGACAATTTCTGTTTTAAATATTGAAAGAGAACAAAAAAAGCCTAGAAAAGACTTTTATGCTTATGGTGATATTCGTAATCAAATTTGGTATATGTATGATGAATTATTTGAACCTAAATATTATGAGTGGGGAACTATTTCAGATGCAAAAGAGATTTTGTCTATACTAAAAGTATATATAGAAAAATATTGGGATGAAACGGATGATGAAAATACATGGTTTCAAAAATTAAAAGATTTATCAGAAGAATTTGGATATGCTAGAGAAGTAAAGGAATATAAACAAAATCCTGAATTTTATAAGGGCCATGTTGGAGATATTAGTATGGTGATTAGAGTTGCTCTTACATCAAAGGCAATGACACCTAATCTTTATGATATTGTTAGTATTTTAGGGAAAAATAGAATAGAAAAAAGAATTTCATTGATTGAAGAAAAATACAGATAATAGACAGTAGATTATAGAAATCTATTGTTTTTTAATATATAAAAAGTTAGAATGATTTTACTACTAATTTACTACTTTTGAAAGCGAAAATATAATAAATTACAAAAATATATGTGATTATCTACCAAAAATAAAAATGTCGTAAACACTTATAAATAAAGGTTATAACGACATTTAAGAACTTATAAAAGCTTACCTAAAAAGTGCTATATTTTTTAAATGAAAAAACAAATAAATTTTTTTAAATTTATTTGTTTGAGTATTGATAAGTTGAATGATTTGTAAGTCTGAGTTGCAAGATAGTTGAATCTTCATTTGTGAAATATTTATTTTGAATATACATTAACTTCTGTGCATTTTGACTTTCCATCTGGAGTATTCGAATAGATTCTTTTGCACTTTTTTCAATGATTCTAGCAAGATGCATAATAGAATCTCCATCTAAGTTAAAATTTTGTAGAACTTCATATAATACTTCAATAGGCCAGTTGATTTCACTTTTGTAGAGTTTGGTAATGATTTCATAAATAGATTGTGGCATATGAAATTGGTTTAAATTTTTGTGTGCGTGTAAATCATTCCATAGTTTTTCTTTATCAAATCCCTTTTGTATTAAATAATCGTGAATGATTTGAAATTCTTGATATCGAATAGCCCTGATTTGTTGGTCTGTCAATAGACCGTTTTCTTCTACTTTTTTTGCTTCACTGAAAAAATGAGAAGAAGAACTATCCACGACCCTTTGGAATCTAGCCCAATCATAAATGAGTTCCCACATCGGATTTCCATCAATTGCTTGTAAAATCAAACAATTTCTGGCCTGTTTTACAAATCGTTCATTTTGTGTGATTATACGATTTTGAGTTAGATTTATACATTTAATTTTTAATCTTTCTCTCCAATCATAGAATTCTGTTGAAGAATATACCTCCTGCCATAGCTCGTTACGCAATTCTTCTATTACACCATTCAAAATAAGTTTTTCTTCTTCAGATAAAAAATGGTTCCCCAATCTTAACCATGTGAGAATTACTTTTTGTTGTTTAGGGGGAAATGTTGTTTTCATAGTATCACTCCTTTCTGCGAACTTTTCTATTATATCATATTCAAAAAAAATATCTATCCTTTTGTCTGAAATCTGAGTTTTTTTGCTTCAATTGTCAAAATCATTTCTTTGAAAAAGAGAGGATGTATGATAGAATGAAAATGGTGATTGTATGCAAACATATGTAAAAGGAATTTATCGAAGAGCCATTTTTACCTCAGAAAAAGGGTATATTATTGGTATTTTAAAAGTAAAAGAAACAAATGATGATGAAATAAAAAGTTTTATAGGAAAAACAATTACTTTTACTGGCTATTTTCATGAACTAACAATAGATGATATGTATGAGTTTATAGGTTCTTCGATAGAACATCCAAAGTATGGATTTCAGTTTGCTGTAGAATCTTATGAGAGATTGAAACCCAATGATAAAGAGGGCATTATTTTATTTTTATCTAGTAATTTATTTAAAGGTGTTGGTGAAAAATTAGCTACTAAAATAGTAGAACATTTAGGAGAGAATACACTAGATAGAATGACAAGTGAGCCTGAGTGTTTAAATTTAGTACCTGGTTTAACGAAAAAAAAAGCAGATCAGATCTTAAAGACACTTATGAAATATGAAGAAGGAAGTGCTACAATCGTATACCTTACAGATCTTGGTTTTTCCATGAAAGATGCGCTTTCTATTTATCATACCTATAAAGATCGAACCATTTCTAAAATAGAATATAATATATATGATTTGATAGAAGATGTAGGGGATCTTTCTTTTCTAAAAGTGGATACTGTGGCTCATAAACTAGATATAAAAGAGGTAGATGCAAGAAGAATTAAAGCAACGATTTTATATAAAATGAAAGAACATACTTATAAATACGGAGATACTTATATGACTAAAGACAGAATTTATGAGGAGGTATGTTCTTATCTTGGTTTTTCTATACTTGAATCAGATTTTGAACAATATTTAAAGGAACTATATATAGATGATAAAATTATAATAGATATAGAAGATTACTATTTAAAAAATATCTATGATGCAGAGCGAAATTTAATTTATAAAATAACAAAATTATTAAAAAAAGATAAAGAAAATTTTTCTAATTTAGAAAAGCTAATTCATAAAGAAGAGAAAATAAATGGAATTACTTATAGTGATAATCAGAAAAAAGCGATATGTCAATCGTTAGAAAATCATATTTTTTTAATTACAGGTGGACCAGGTACAGGAAAAACCACTATTATTAAGGCTATTTTAAATATATATATTAAACTTTATGATATAACTGAAGATGACGCATCTTCTATGATCGCCTTACTTGCACCTACAGGGAGAGCTAGCAAAAGAATGGCTGATGGAACCCAATTTTCAGCATCTACTATACATAGATTTTTGAAATGGAATAAAGAAAATAATGCTTTTGCTATAAATGAGTTGAATAAATCAAAAAGTAAACTTATTATTATTGATGAAATGAGTATGATTGATTTAGAATTAATGGATCATTTATGTAAGGGTATTACCGATGATGTGAAGTTAATTATGGTTGGTGATTTTAATCAGCTCCCACCAGTAGGACCTGGGCAAATATTGAAAGACTTGATAGAAAGTCATCAGATAGAAAGAATGGAACTAGATGTTTTATATCGTCAAAAAGAGACATCTTATATTCCCTATTTAGCAAAAGAAATAAGAGATAATCAACTAGTTGATTTTAAAAATGGAACAAATGATTATATGTTTCTAAAATGTAGTAGTGAAATGCTTTTATCTAGTTTAAAAGAAATATGTATGAAAGCAATAAAAAAAGGATATGACTATAAAAGATTACAAATCATGGCCCCTATGTATAAAGGATTTAATGGAATTGATATGTTAAATATCAATTTACAAGATATTTTTAACCCCCAAGATGATACAAAACAGCAACTTGAGGTGGAGTCTATTTTATATCGGGAGCAAGATAAAATTCTTCAGCTGGTCAATATGCCAGAAGAGAATGTTTTTAATGGAGACATAGGAACCATTTGTAAAATTATAAAAGCTTCTCATTCGGAAAGTAAAAAAAACGAGATTTATGTTGACTTTGATGGTAATATTGTAAAATATACACCAAAGGATTTTTATAAAATAAAACATGGTTTTGTGATGAGTATTCATAAATCGCAAGGAAGTGAATTTGATTTTGTAATTCTCCCTGTTTCTCATACTTATAGACGAATGTTATACCGAAAGTTAATTTATACAGCAGTGACAAGAGCTAAGAAGAAATTAATCATTATAGGAGAAGAAGATGCTTTTATTTATAGTGTATCCAATAATAATGAATATATACGAAAAACAAAATTTTGTGAAAAATTGTCTCAAATATGTATAGATGACATAAAATAGGATACACTAGGAATGTATGTATAACATACGATCATATTTTTCTTTAGCGAGGTGAGATAATGAAATTAGGAAAAAGTGCCTTATTTATGGCATTAGGTGCAGGTGCCGTTTTAGCGTACCAAAAATATAGTGAGCCAGTTATGCATGAGGCAAAAGTGGCCGCTAACAAAGTTTTAAAGAAAACAGATAAAAAGCTAGAAGATATGATGTAAAAAAAGCCCCCATATGAGAGGGGCTTTTGATTAAAATAATAAAAAACATACCATAATAGAAATGGTGATGTGAATGAGAATATATCATTTATTTATTATAAAAAGTGAATTTTATTCATCTTATGTAAATAATCCAATCTCTCTTTATAAAACATTAGAAAATTTATATAAATTTTCTATGAAAGATTATCGTTTTGGAATTTCTTTGTATCACCAACTTTGTGAGTTACATAAAATAGATATATTAGAGAATTATTGTGTAAAAAAGAATTTTCCTAAAAGAAAAAACAGGTATTTACTTACTCAATCATTTGAAAAAGAAAAAACAATTTTAGAAATTAGACCCTCTGTTTTAGTTGTGTATAGCAATAGGAATATTCCATCTATCTTTAACATATTACATTATTATAGTTCCTATATTTTTGTATGCGATTTTAAAAATAAAGATTATTTTTGGTTATCAAATCAATATAAAAAGTAATAATCTTTTCTGGAACACTTGAAAAAATAGGTGAAATTTAGTACTATGTATATAGAGGGGAATGATAAAATGGGTGCATTTTTATTAGATTTATTAAAGATACTTGCAGGTTTTATTGGAGGTGCAATTATTGGCTTTTTTGTAGCCCGTAATTATATGAAAAAATATATGAAGAAAAATCCTCCTATTAATGAGCAAATGATTAAGGCTATGATGAGCCAAATGGGAAGAACACCAAGTCAGAAACAAGTAAACCAAATGATGAAAACAATGCAAAAAAATATGTAAGCATTGTTTTTTTGCATTTTTAATAGTATCATGATAAAATAAAATAAAAATGAGGTGGCTAAGTTGGGAGAGTATGACCAGTTTATCAGTGAAATCTTAAAAAAACCAGAACTTTTAGAAAAAAAAGAAAATTTTGAAAAAATCTTTTTGGTGCCTTTTCATAAAGCAAGTCTTTTATTTGCACGTCTTCCTAAATCTATTTTTAGTAATATGGTCAAACATACTGAGATTTTGGAGTCCACAAATGAAATGTTTTTTAAATCTTTTTTCTTAAACTGTAAGATAGAAGACCAGAAGTATATATTAGATAATGATATTTTACTTTATAAAATTGTATGTTCCAAACCCAATACTAATAAAAAATATATTTATGATTTGGTAGATTCCTCTATTAAAGTAGATTTAATTTCCCGCTTTTGTAAAACGGAGCAAATCGAAAAGGGGTTTACGAAAAAATTGATAGATAGACTTTCTATGGATGAATTTATACAAAATCTCCCTTTATTAAAATCTATTTTAAAATCGTATTATAAACTATCTATATCTGAAGATAAGGATACAATTTTAGATAAAATTCAAGAAAAATATGGAATTTTAAGAGAAGAGGCTATAAAGTTTTATACACTTGCTAAATCAGGGCAAAGAGAACTTTTGATGTTAGAAAAAATCGCTGATAAAGAAACATTTGTTATATATAGCCGTTTTGGTCTTTTGTTAAAAGTTTCTTTAGAAAATGGAACATTTATATTCGAAGAGGAAGTAACTTATGCAGAAACTCTCATTTGTCATATTGAGGTTAAACCCATATTACGTCTTTTTCAGATGATTATAAAAAAAGAAGAGAAAATATCATATGAAAAAGCTTTTGTTTTATCCATTCAATTATATAGTCTTGTAGGTTTTGATGATGCCAAAAAAATTTTGGATGATAAATTTACCTATGTAACAGATGCATCCCTTAAACGTGCTGCTGAATTGAACTTTATTTGTGAGCGAAGAAAATATAGACTTTCTCATCCTGATGAATTTTATCATCATAAGATTCAAAATAGAATAAAAGAGGGTATCCAAAAGAAGGATATATCCGTCTTTAAAAGCTTCACAGCTTTTAAAGACTCTTCTTATATAAAAAACTTTATATCCTCTTTAGAACATAAGATAATGCACGTAAAAGAAGAGATGCAAGAGAAAACTTTATGTGATATTTTATCAGCGGAGATTGGTAAAAGAGAATGTCTTTTAAAACTGGAATTTACTAAACAATATATAAAAAACTATAGAAAACTATATCCTAGAAAAAGAGATGCACTTAGTTTTGAAGAATTATATCAGATGTTTTCTCATATTTCTTCCAATCTCTTTCAGTTTGATAGAGCAGGTAAGAGTGTGGTAGACGAACAATTAAGTACCTTTTTGCTTGGAAATAAAAAGGTAGACAATGATTGTTTGTTAAGGCTTTTGTTTAATCATATTGATGTAGGAATGAACCAATCGATTGATCAGGTGCTAAATCATTTTTCGCTTATAAAAAATATTGTACAAAAATCAAATGGCAATCTATCTTTACATTCTCTTTTGGATGTACAAAATATATGTAGTGCCGTTTTGTATCATTTAGAACCAGATGAAAAAGATTTATCTTTGGATACTATATCCAAAATACTTAAATCACATAAACATTGTACAGAGCCTAAAGAACAAATTTTTAAACGAGCAAGAGAATTACACCGAAAACAGAAAGGAAAGGTTTGTAGTACAATTCCATCTACAAGTGGGAGTATAGAAGGCGAAGTAGAGTATTGTGTACTTCCTTTTGATAGTGATAAGATTATAACCGCAGGAATTGATACGGGAAGTTGTTTGAAAGTAGGAGGCAAGGGGGAAGACTTTTTAACTTATATTGCTACAAGCTGGCATTCACTGATTGTATCTTTATATGATCAAAGGGAACAAAAAGTATATGTTTGCCCTTTTATTCGAAATGGAAATGGGTTATATGGAAATGGAATAGATCCTAAGCCGCCTGAAGCAAGATTTCCTTATCTATTAAAAGCATTGCAGCAATGTACTTTAGAGATGATCAGAAAAACGGATGAATCTGAACCCCTATCTTTTGCGACGATAACAGATTTGAATATCGAAGAGCAAATAAAGTCCTTTTCGCTTCCTACTATGAAAATAGATACATATTTACCTATTGAATCTACCTTTTATTCTGATTATCATAAAGAAAATAAACAAACTTATGTACTTGCAACAAAAGAAGAGGCTATCAAACCTTTATACTATGTTCCATCCATACTATACTATCAAAAGAGAGAAGATATTTATACATATATATATGGACAAAGTGCAGATCATCTTACCGATCAGATCAACAGTATTGCTTATGCACAGATATCTTATTTAAATGTATCAGAGCAAGAACAAATGAGAAGGAAACGTAATTTTGTTCCTTTAGATGTTACCCAATTTTCTTACATTATGGGAAATAAGGATTGGTTTATTGCAGTTGATTTTGAAAATAATATATTACTTAAGTTATTACCAAATGACAAAAGAGCACAGATTGAGTGTATGCAAGCATTAGATATGATTCATAAAAAAATACTAGAAGAAAAGGAGCTGCATTGTGGAAATAAAAGGTATTGTTAAAGAAATTGATATATCGGGAGGATTTATCATAGGATCAGATCGGAATGAATATGTATTTAATCATCTTGACATTTTAGGTTCAATTCCCTTAAAAAAAGGAGATATTGTCTTATTTAAAGCCAACCAAACATATGATGTCAAAAAAACAATCCATTACGCAACACTAATTACAAAAGAAAAAGAGAAAAATATTTGATTGTTTTTTTGTATAATTATAGTAAATAAAAAAAGATTTCATTATCTACTGTTCCTCAAGAGGGAGGTTTCGTTATTTAAGGATTGTAATCTATCTTTTATAGAGAACAGTCCTTTTTTAATTTTATTAGAAGTATAATATCATTAGCATGTCCATTTATTATCTCAAATTGGCTTATAGTGATTTGTAGATGGACTTAATAAAACTTTAATAAATGTATAAAGTTTTATTGGTATTTTGTACCATTTTTTTCCTTAGACATATAATTTTATAAGGAGGGAATGATATGAAACCTATTATAGGAATTATTCTAAGACCTATGCAAAATAAATCAAATAGAGATGTGGAGGCTATATATAATAGTGTCAAAGAAGCCGTTATTCAAAAAGGAGGAATTCCCCTTGGAATCATTTTATATCATAAGGGGAAGCCAACACAAGAAAATATAGCAGATTTAAAAATCTTATTATCTTTTTGTAATGGAATTTTATTACAAGGAGGAGAGGACTTTTATCCAATTGATATATGGATCGCAAACTATGCTTATGAAAAAGATATACCTGTATTGGGAATTTGTTTAGGAATGCAAATTATGTCTTGTGCACAAAATGGTATTATGAAAGAGATCAAAGATGCATCTCATCAGCAGATAGGATATGATTATGTTCATAGTGTTCATATAGACAAAGAATCTCTATTATATAAAATTATCAAAGAAGAAGATATTTTTGTAAATAGTAGACATCACTCTTTTATAGAAAATACCACACTTGATAAGGTAGGATATGCGAAGGATGGAGTATTAGAAGCTGTGGAAGATCCAGATAAACGTTTTTTTTTAGGAGTACAGTGGCACCCTGAGGATATGATTACATATGATAAGGTAGCAAATCTTTTGCTAGAAGCTTTTATAGAAAAATGTAGGGAGTGATATTTTTGACTGCGAAAGAGTTACAAAATATTGTAAAAGGAGAGTTGCTAAGTGGGAATTCTTCTTTAAAAATTAAAGGATTTTCTGTAGATACGAGAGTACTTCAAAAAAATGAAGCATTTGTCGCACTATCTAGTCATCAAAGTGATGGACACGCTTATATAAAAGAAGCCATTTTAAAAAAAGCATCCTGTATCATAGTGACTAAAGATGTAGATATAAAGACAAAAATTCCGATTATTAAGGTCGCATCCACATATGAAGCTTTATTTGATATTGGAAAATATTATAGAAAAAAATATCCAATTTTATATATTGGTATCACTGGTTCTAATGGAAAAACGACAACAAAGGAGCTGCTTTATACAATTTTATCTAAAAAATATCATATTTTAAAGACAGAAAAAAATTATAATAATCATATAGGAATTCCTCTTACCTTATCCCATCTTTCTGATGTGCATGAGATCGCACTAATTGAAATGGGAATGAATCACCAGGGGGAAATTGAAAAACTCTCCCAGCTTGTAGAACCTCATATTGGCATTATTACCAACATTGGCGTATCTCATATTGGTAACTTAGGTTCTCAAAAAAATATTTATAAGGCCAAATTAGAAATTACCAAAAATCTTTCTGATGGTATCTTACTGGTTAATGGGGACGATAAATATTTAAAAAAAGTAAAAAGTACTAAAAAATATGATGTAATTCACTGTGGATGCCATAGTAGTTATCATCTAAAACCATACCATGTCAAATCTACGATGGAAAATCTTACTTTTTCTCTAAATTATAGGGAAAGAGTATATACAGTAAAAGTCCCTGTTTTAGGAAGTCATTTTCTAGCAGATATAATGCTCGCCATTGAAACAAGTTTACTACTAGGTTTTACAATGGAAGAAATTCTTTTAGCTATAAAGGAATATAAACCATCAGATAAAAGAATGAAAATGATAGAAAAAAATAATTATAAAATAATAGATGACTGTTATAATGCTAGTTATGATTCTTTTAAGGGATTTATTCATATAGTAAAAGGATTAAAAGAAGATAAGATCATTGTTGTAGGAGATATGCTTGAACTTGGAAAATATAGTAAAAAATATCATTTAAAACTAAAAAAACAATTAAAGAAAATCAAAAATTGTCAAATTTTATTGATTGGAGACGAAACTAAGTATATAAAAGGAAAAAATATGATTCATTTTGAAAAGAACGAAGATGTGATTTCCTTTTTAAAAAAACAAAATCTTTCTCATCATGTGATTGCTTTTAAAGCCTCTAGAGCCATGCACTTAGAAGATATTATAAACAGTTTATAATATAAATGAGAATCTATTCTTTCCTATTTTGATTGTATTTCAGAATAAAGTTCGTTATAATAGGGAAGGATGTGATAAAAATGAAAATAAAATATACTTTATTAAAACAAGATAAAAATTCAAACGCTAGATATGGCACCTTAAAGACAAATTATGGGACTTATGAAACACCTATGTTTATGCCCGTTGGAACTTTAGCGAATGTAAAAACTTTGACGACAGATGAATTAAAAGATATGAATAGTGCAGTTATTTTGGCTAATACTTATCATTTATGGTTAAGACCTTCCGAAGAGGTTATTGCTCATGCAGGGGGTCTTCATGCTTTTATGAATTATGATGGACCAATTTTAACAGATAGTGGTGGATTTCAAGTTTTTTCTCTTGCTAAAAATAAAAAGAAAGATATTGTAGAAGAGGGAGTCCATTTTAAAAGCCATTTGGATGGTCGAAAGTTATTATTAACGCCTGAATTATCTATCCAAATTCAAAATAAGTTGGATAGTGATATTGCGATGAGTTTTGATGAATGTCCACCAGCTAGTGCAGATTATACATATATGGAAAATAGTGTAAAAAGAACACTAAGATGGGCAAAAAGAGGGAAGGATGCACATCAAAATGAAAGACAATCTTTGTTTGGGATTGTGCAAGGTGGTGTATTTGAAGATTTACGTAGATATAGTGCTTTAGAAACAGTAAAACTCGATTTTGATGGATATAGTATTGGTGGGGTTGCGAATGATGGAGAATCTAAGGAAGATATGTACCACGCCATTGATTATAGCATTCCTTATTTGCCAAAAGATAAACCAAGATATTTAATGGGAGTTGGTGAACCTGTTGATATCTTAGAAGGAATCGAAAGAGGTATCGATATGTTTGATTGCGTGTTACCAACTCGAATTGCTAGACATGGAAATGCGTTTACTAAAAATGGTCGAATGAATCTTAAGAATCTGAAATTTAAAGAAGATTTTACTCCTATTGAAGAGGATTGTGATTGTTATACATGCAAGCATTATACAAAAGCATATATAAGACATTTAGTTGTATCAGGAGAAACACTTGGTGGAAGACTATTGTCTATTCATAATATTCGGTTTCTAATTCGTTTAACAGAAGAAGCTAGAGAAGCTATCAAAAAAGATAATTTTGTAAATTTTAAAGAAAAATTTATAGAACAATATACAAAATAGAAATGGAAGAAAAAGAAAAGTCCAATTTAGTTCGTATTGGACTTTTTTTTGTTAATACCAATCATACTTCCAAATGTAGTAATAGCCACTATAATGATATAAAATAGAATATGTTTCCAAGAGAAGGTAGCAATCTGAAAACAAAGTCCTATTAAAATCCATAAAATAAGTAAAATAAGGCTGAGTTTAAGTCCCTCTAACCATCCATTTTCTAAACTTCTTTTTCCGTTTATAAATCCACCGATAAATAGTGAAGAAAGCAGACAAATAATTTTGAAAAAAGAAAAGATTTTTCCATTCATTATACCAAAATAATGTAAAATGGTTAAAAGAAAAATAGAACTACACAAGATTATAAAAACATATGCTAAACTGTAGCCTAGTTTTTTTAAATCATTCATATTATCACCTAATAAAATATACTCAATTGTATAAAATATTATGCTTAGTATCAAGATAAAATAGAGGTGATATTTATGTATATATCTATTATTTTTAAAACATTATTTATTTACTTTTTTATAGCCTTTGTATATCGAATTATGGGGAAGAAAGAAGTGGGACAACTTGGCATTATCGATTTGATTGTATCCATTTTAATTGCAGAATTAGGTGCTCTTACAATTGAAAACGAAAAAGCCTCTATTTTGGTTTCCATTATACCTATTACAGTAATTGTATGTATTCAGCTTATATTAGGATACCTGTCTTTGAAAAATGCACATTTAAGACATTTTATCGATGGAAATCCTGTTGTGATTATTAATAAGGGAAAATTAAATTTTAAAGAAATGACAAGACTTAGATATACATTAGATGATTTAGTAGGACAACTTCGAGAACAAGGAATTCAAAGTATTGAACAAGTTGAATATGCTGTATTAGAAAATAATGGGAAATTATCTGTTTTTGAAGAAGAAAAAAATTATCCATTACCAATTATTTTAGATGGTATAGTTGATGAGAAAGTACTTGAAGAAATTGGAAAGGATGAGGTATGGTTATATAAAATGCTGAAAGATAGAAAAATACATTTAGAAGATGTTTTTTATGCATTTTATAAAGGTAAGCAGACTTTTATTATTAAAAAAAGTGATTTAATATAATTCTTTTGCTAAAAAGCAGACTTGATAAAAGCAAAAAATTTCTTTATAATATTATAAGAGGGATATTATGAAAGAAAAAAAAGATTTAGTGAAAAACACTTTTATTATTGCACTTGGAAAATGTAGTACACAAATAATTACCTTTTTACTATTGCCCCTTTATACATCTATTTTATCAACAAAAGAATATGGGGAATATGATTTGTTAAATACCATTTCTATATTTGCCATACCCTTTATTACTTTGTTAATGGAAGAGGCGATGTTTCGTTTTTTAATTGATGCAAATACAAGAGGGGAAAAGCAAAAGGTAATGAATCAGGCTGTTCTTTTTTCTTTCTTAAGCATGATGATTGCATCTATTTTGATTTATATTGTTGGTAATATTTTCCATTATCATTACACTCTTTATTTAATCCTTTTCATAATGGGCAGTATTTTATCTGGTTTGGCTGGTTCTGTTTGTAGAGGACAGGGAAAATATATTGTGTATGCTGTATTTAACTTCTTATCCAGTATTTCCAATGTTCTATTGAATATTATCTTGATTGTAATTTTTAAAATGGGCATTGATGGCTTATTTTTAGCCTATATTTTATCAAATTCAATTGTATCACTATGGATTTTATACAAACTAAGAGTATTTAAAAATCTTTCTTTTAAAAATATTGATTCTTCTTTAATGAAAGAAATGATTACATATTCGGTTCCACTTGTACCCAATAGTGTCTCTTTTGCGATTATTAATTTATCAGATCGTCTTTTAATTACAGGTTTTCTTGGAAGTTCAATAAACGGGATTTATGCAATGGCAAATAAATTTCCTAGTATTATGAATACTTTTTATAATTTCTTTTATATGGCCTGGAAAGAATCAGCATCTAAGGTTGTAAAAGAAGAGGGAAGGGAGGAATTTTATAACAGCATTTTTTTACATTTAAAACATTTTTTAATTTCAGTATCCTTACTTTTAATAGCAGTACTTCCTTTTGTTTTTCCACTTTTGATAAAAAAAGGATATATGGAAGCTTATACTTATATTCCTCCTCTTATTTTGGCTATTTATTTTTCCAATTTATCAAGCTATTATGGAGGGATTTTTGCGGCATATAAAGATACAAAAATTATGGGAACAACAACAGTGTTTGCTGCAATATTAAATTTAGGAATTAATTTTGCGTGTATTCGATTGATTGGTATATATGCAGCAATCGTTTCTACGTTTCTTGCCTTTTTCATTGTATATCAGTATCGTAGCCTGAAGATTAAAAAGTATATTACTTTTAAAAGAGACCCACTAGGACTTTGTAGTATGCTTGCTCTTTGCTCTGTTATTATGTGTTATTATTCTAAAAATATTTGGCTTTATATGATAAGTTTTCTTATTTCTGTAGCATATGGCATATATTTAAATCAAGAATTTATAAAAATAATTTATCAAAAATTTCGCCCTAAAGTGAAAACGTCATAGAGAAAGAACCCTTTTTATTGCAAAATGATAATGATAGGGTTTAAATTTTAGTTTTTTATCATATAGTAAAATAGGTAAATATTTTTTGAAATGAAAAGGTTGACATTAGGAAAAATATTAGATAGGATAAAAAGGCATAGGGGTGAAGTATATGAAATCAATTGAAAAAATAATACATCAAAAAAGAACACAAGTAGCTGTTTTGGAAGAAGATAAGAAGCAAAAGGGATTAGAAAAAATGGAGTTAATTGCCAAGCAAAATGCATTATATGAAAAAAGGGATGTTTTAAAATGTAATATAGCTTGTCTACAAAAACAGTTAGATGTTTATAGAAATTATGGATACCTAAAAAAAATACCATATTATTTTTTTATATTACTAGCTAGCCTTTTGATGATTTTAACACCTTTGTTTTCTGTATCTATTTCAGTTATAGGTGGTAGTAGTCTATTTTCTATTGTAGCTTCTTTACTATATGGTTTTCATAAACAATTAGAAATAGGAAAGAATGTGCCTAATCTTGTTAAATCAATTACCAGTCAGAGTCAAACCCTTCATCAAACAGAAGTGTTAATTAGGCGGCTGAATGAAGAAGAACTTGAATTATCCTTAAATTTACAAGATTTGAGAGCCCAAATTGAGGTGTTAAGATCTATTATCTGTGATTTAGAGCAGGAAAGAAATAAAAATTATAATCTATATGAGAATCATTTACAAAGTTGTAATGTTTTAACAAAGAAAATATAGTTTTACATTTTTAATGATTTTAATAAAGATGTTTTGGCAAAATTGTCAAGCATTTTTTTATTTTGGGTGGTTGTTTTGAAAGAGAAATCTCTAAAATTACTAAGTATTCGATACTTTAAAATTTATAATATATTTTGGGGAGAATAAAATGAGATACCATATCACATAGGAGCATCTATAGATGCTCCTAAATATATTTGTTTAGCGTGCAAGTTCTTTTTTGACTTCTTTTGCTTGATGAAATGTTACATATATAATATTGGCTGATGTAGCAAGTACTAGGCCCCACATACCGATTTTAAAACTTGAAAATGCCAATAAAATAATCATGCGAATAATCATGCCACCAAGCGTTCCTTTCATGGCAGAAGAAGCTTTCCCCATAGCTTGTAGTGCACCTGTTAGTGGAGCTTGCACATAATATAAAAGGCAAATGGGCGCTAATATTTTGGTATATAATGTGCCATGTGTTTGTTTATAAATGAGTTTTAAAGGAACCTCAGGAATCCATAAAAATAAAAGGGTTACAGGGATACCAATGAGAAGAGAAAAATAGATAGCTTGTTTGATTTTTTTCTTTGTATACCGATAATTACCATGACTATGGTGATATGAAACAGTTGGAATGAGTGCTTGTGAAATGGCCATTGTAAAGAAAGATGGCATCATCAGTAGAGGCATTACATATCCGCTAATAATTCCATATTCTTCTAATATGAAAGCATTGGAATAACCAATTTTATGTAAAATATAGGTCAGGATAATAGGCTCTAAAAAGTAACCAACACTCCCTATGAGCCGGCTTCCTGTTGTAGGAATACTAATATGTAAAATATTTTTAATATTTTGTTTTTGTGGAACAAAATCTTTTTTTGTCAACTTGAAATTTTTAGGTAGAAAGAAAAATAAAACTAAAATAGAAGTTACCTCACTTCCAATATTTGCAAGAACAATAAAAGCTGTTGCATATTCAATTCCAGATCTTAAAAAAATAGGAATTCCCACCATTATAATAATAAGTCTTACAAAGTCTTCCATTACGTTGCTTAAAACATGAGGAAACATTTTTTCTTTTCCAAAAAAATACCCTCTTAATATACTTGAAATAGAAATAAAAGGTAGTACAAGTCCAATGGCAATTAGACTATAGTAACATCTTTCCTCATGAAGCAAATAAATAGATAAAAAACGGGAAGCAATCAACATAAAAATTAAAATACATAAATTAAAAACAAGTGTTACTGGAAGAATCGAAAAAACAAGATTTTTATTATTGCTTTTATTTTCAGCAACCAGCTTACTAATCGCAACAGGTAAGCCTAATTGTGCCAGTGCCATAAGTAAGGTAAAAGTAGGCATGATGAGCATATAAAGGCCCATCCCTTTCGGACCTAGTGATCGTGCCATGATAATTCGAATAAACATACTTACAATTTTTGTGAGGAATCCCCCAATCATTAAAATAAGTGTTGATTTGACAAATTTACTTTTTTTCACAAAATTCCTCCTTTTATATTTCCATAAAATATTAATTTTTTCTTTCCAAATAAGATAAATTCGGCTATAATATAATATGTAAGCTTTTCCAAAAATATTTATAGGAGGATTTATATGGATATAACATTTCATTCGCTAGAAGAATTATATAAACGTTTATTGCCAGCTTTACGTACTAAAAAAAATGAGATGGTTCGAATGGGATATACATATATTAAAGAAGATGATATTTGGAATTATTTAAAAGAAGTAAAATGGATAGGGGCCCGAAATTTAACACTTTCTGATATGGTATCCGATGTTTTAAATATAGATGATATACAAATTGATATATACCTAAAAAAGGAACTTAGAATTTTAAAAAGAAGAAGAAACTTAGAGGAGGATGATTTTTATGTGTAAAGGAAAAGAGGTTCTCAAAAAAATAGGGATGCTTATTTTTACTTTAATCATTATGATTGCGATTATGATCCCGCTTTTAAAAGATTATAAATTTGGTCTTGATTTACAAGGCGGATTCGAAGTTTTATATGAAGTAAAGGGACTGAATGGTGAGAAAGTTACTAAGGACATGGTGACAAGTACCTATAAAACAATCTCTAAAAGAATCAATGTTTTAGGAGTTAGTGAACCTTCCATTGTAATAGAGGGAGATAATAAAATCAGGGTTCAATTGGCTGGTATTTCTGATAAAGAGGAAGCTAGGGATGTATTAAGTAAAGCAGCAACCCTATCTTTTAGAGACACAAATGATAATTTACTTATGGCAGCAGATGTTTTAAAAGCAGGAGGAGCAAAGGTTAGTAGAGATCAGTATAATAAGCCAGTTGTTTCTCTATCTATTCATAATCGTGATGAATTTTATACAGTGACTAAAAAAATTAGTGAGTCAAATGATAATCGAATTGTAATATGGCTCGATTTTGATCCTATGAAAGATTCATTTGCTACACAGCAAAATAATTGTGGAAGTTTAAATCAATCAAGATGTTTATCAGTTGCATCCGTATCACAAGGATTTGCCAGTGATGTAATTATTCAAGGAAATTTCGAGGAAAAAGAAGTAAAGACACTTGTGGAATTAATTAATTCAGGATCCCTACCTACTAAATTAGAAGAAGTATCTTCTAAAACTGTAGCTGCTTCCTTTGGAGAAAATTCCATGACCAAAACAGTTACCGCTGGAGTTATTGGAATTATATGTATTATTGTATTTATGATTGCCATATATCACTTTGCAGGGTTTGTTGCAAGTATGGGAGTTATTATTTACACATTTGTTACACTTTTTGTTTTTTGGTTAGTAGGCGGTGTTTTAACACTACCTGGGATTGCAGCTATGGTAATTGGCATTGGCATGGCAATTGATGCAACTGTGATTAGCTTTGCTAGAATTAAAGATGAATTATATAAAGGAAACAGTTTATCGCAAGCTTGTAAAAAAGGAAATAAAGGCTCTTTAAAGAGTATTATTGACGCTAATATTACGACTTTAATTGCGGCTATCATTTTATTTATTTTTGGTGAAAGCAGTATTAAAGGATTTGCAACCATGTTGATCATTAGTACAATGGTTACTATGGCAATTATGGTGGCTCTATCAAGGTGGTTAGTTACAACATTTGTAAAAACCGGTTATTTTGAAGAAAAACTAAATTTATTTATTGGTGTTAAAAACCATGAGATTATGGGAAGTTATAATCAGGATCCTAAGTCATTACATCCATTTCAAAAAATTGATTTTATTAAAATGAGAGGGAAATTTTATTTACTTAGTGTTATACTATTTGTAATTGGAATGATTTCACTTTGTACACAGGGCCTTACATTAGGAATTGATTTTAAGGGAGGCTCTAGCATTACGCTTCAAACAGATCGTAATTTATCACAAAGTACAATCCGTAAGGATTTAAAAGAATTAAAATTAACTGAGCAAAATATTGAAATTCTTAATAATGGAGATATTTCCATTAAGGTGAATGAAACACTGGAAAAAGAAGAAGTTGCTAGTATAGAGAAATATTTTACTGAAAAATATAAAGCAAAAACAGATATTGGTGTAATTTCAAATGTTGTAAAAAAAGAACTTGTAAAAAATGCTTTATTATCAGTTGTTCTTGCTACTATAGGTATTATCTTATATGTTGCATTTCGTTTTAAATTTTCATATGCTTTTGCAGGCGTGGTTGCGCTTTTACATGATGTATTTGTTATTATTGCTATTTTTAGTCTATGTAAATTTGAAGTGTCTAGTATTTTTATTGCTGCGATACTTTCTATCATTGGATACTCTATTAATGATACAATTGTTACATTTGATCGTACAAGAGAGTTAATTAAAGGGAAAAAGAAAATAAAAAACAAGGAAGAACTAGCCAATCTTTTAAATCATGGATTGCGTAGAACTTTAAGCAGGTCCTTGATTACAACAATTACCACATTATTACCTGTTATTTGTCTTATTTTCTTTGGTTCACATGAAATCATTAACTTTAATATTGCACTTTTGATTGGCCTTATATCAGGCGTTTACTCATCTATCTTTATTGCGAGTAGTATACTTTATGATATGGAAAAAAATAAGGTTGGCAAAAATGTAAAAAAGAAATGGTATGAAGATGAGAAAGAGGCTATGGAATTACCTGTAAAAGGTATCAATACAAAATAGGTGTAGAATATTCTACACTTTTATGTTTAGAAGTGAGGATTTGAATATGACACAACAAAAAACAAAAGTAACCTTTGACGTTTTATATAAAAAGGTATCAAGTTATATACAATCAGAAGTAGAACTAGAAAAAATAAAGGAAGCATATGCCTATGCTGATAAAATGCATTTTGGTGTAAAAAGATTAACAGGGGAAAATTATATAGATCATCCTTTAAATGTTGCTTATATTTTAACCGATATTAAAGCAGATAGTGCAACGATATGTGCTGCTCTTATGCATGATATTTTGGAGGACTGTGATGTTACAAAGCAGCAAATGGAAACGAAGTTTGGAACAGAAATTACGGAACTTGTAGATGGTGTGACTAAAATTAATAAACTGAATTTTCAAGGAGATAATGAGGCTACAATTGCAAACCATCGTAAAATTTTAGTAGGTCTTTCTCAAGATGTTCGTGTTATTATTATTAAACTTGCTGATCGACTACATAATATGAGAACATTATGGGTTCATTCTTTAAAAAAGCAAAAAGAAAAAGCCAAAGAGACCTTAGATATATTAACACCTATTGCTGAGAGGCTAGGAATGAACCATATTAAGAGCGAGTTGGAAGATTTATCCCTTCGCTATTATAAGCCTGATGTATATTTTCAAATTGTTGAGAAACTGAATAAGACAAAAGCAGAGCGGGATACTTATGTGCGAAAAATGATTGAAAATGTAAGTGAACTTTTAACAAGTCACCATATTGAACATGAAATAAAAGGTAGAAGTAAAAGTATTTATAGTATTTATAAAAAAATGGATAAAGGGAAAAAATTCAGTGATATTTTTGATTTACTTGCTCTTAGGGTTTTTGTACATACAGAAGCAGAATGCTATACAGCACTTGGAATCATTCATTCTAAGTTTAAACCCATACCTAAACGCTTTAAAGATTATGTAGCTATGCCAAAGACTAACATGTATCAATCTTTACATACAACTGTATTCGGCGTGGATGAGAATTTATTTGAAATTCAAATACGTACTTATCAAATGGATGAAATCGCTGAAAATGGTATTGCTTCCCATTGGTCTTATAAAGAAAAGGGAAGTAGTGTAAAAGCGGATATGCAAAATGAAATGGAACAGAAATTACAGTTTTTTAAATCATTAATGGAACTTTGGGAAGAAGATGCAACTGATGAGGAATTTGTTAACAATGTAAAAAATGATTTGTTAAAAAATACAATCTATGTATTTACACCATTGGGAGATGTTTTAGAACTTCCCTTAGGATCTACTCCAATTGATTTTGCTTATAAAGTTCATTCTAAAATAGGGGATCAAATGGTAGGTGCGCTTGTAAATGGTTCTATTGTTTCACTCGATTATCAATTACAAAATAATGATATTATTAAAATTAATACAAGTAATCAGTCCCAAGGTCCTTCCAGAGAGTGGATTCAAATCGCGAAAACCAATAGTGCAAAGAGTAAAATAAAAGCATTTTTTAATAAAATTGACAAAGAAGAACAGTTAAAAGATGGACTAGATACCCTTACTAAGGAACTTAGAAGACAGAAACTTGCATATAATGAATTTATGCAGGATAAGAATATAAAGAAAATCTTAGATGAATTAAAATTAAAAGATATAGATGAACTTTATACGAGTATAGGTTCCAATAAAATCAATGTAAATTCTGTTATTCATATTGTTACAAAGGAAACAGATAGTAAGCAAGATATTCTTTTAAAAAGAACTCAAAACAATAAAGAAGTAAAAATAAATAGTATACATAGAGATGTTATTGTAGAAGGCATTGATGATATCAAAGTAAATATTGCTTCTTGTTGTAAACCTGTTCCTGGAGATTCTATGGTAGGGTATATTACCAAAGGATATGGAATTTCGGCTCATAGAACCAATTGTCCTAATATATCTTCGTTAGATGAGAGAATGATTGATATTACATGGAATGAAAATACAGAGCAAAAATATAATTCAACATTGCTTGTAAGAGCTTCATCAGATGAGCATTTATTAATGGATATTATTTCCAAAACGTCAGGACCAGATCATATCGTACAAAGCGTAGTGAATTTAGGAAAAGGCAAAAATATGTCTTATGAAATAACTGTATTTGTTAAAAATAAAGAAGTGCTTGAAAAACTTATGAATGATATTTCCTCTTTAAAAAGTGTATTAAGTGTAGAAAGAATCATTCGCTAATGAGAGTACTTTTACAAAGAAGTCTTTTATCTTCTGTTGTTGTAGATCAAAAAACAGTTGGCGAAATTCAAAAAGGTCTTGTTATTTTTGTTGGATTTACTTATAATGATACTATAGAAGATATTCGTAAGATGGTACACAAAATTATACATTTGCGAATTTTTGATGATGAAAAAGGTATTATGAATCGATCTATTTTGGATGTAGAAGGAGAAATTTTAAGTGTTTCACAGTTTACTTTGTATGCTAATACAGAAAAGGGAAGAAGACCTAGTTATATAGAAGCGTTAAAAAGTGAAGAAGCTAAATTACTTTATGATGCTTTTAATAAAGAATTAGAAAATACAGGACTTCATATTGAAACTGGCATTTTCGGCTCTGAAATGCTTGTTCATATTCAAAATGATGGACCTATTACAATTGCCTTAGAAAGTGAGAAAAAATATGAGTAAAAAAAAGATTAATTTTCAACTTGTGAATATGGCATTAGCGGTTATTATTGTTTTCTTTTTATATAGGACTGGTAATTTATGGATAGGTATTTTAGGTAAACTATGGCAGATTATATTTCCTTTTTTTATAGCATTTGTCCTTGCTTATGCATTATATCCTTTTACAATTTTTTTAAGAAAAAAAGGAATTCCTAAAAAATTTAGTAATATTCTTGCTGTACTGCTAGTTTTAGGGATTCTTGTATTTATTGCCGTTATGGTATTTCCTATTTTAACTTCTGAATTAACAAATTTATTTAGTGGAATTATTACATTTATTAAGGAAATCTCTCTTGACTATGATCTAGATCTTGGCCCTTTGCAAAATGCACTATCGGGTTCTTTTAATGATATTATTTCCAGTTTAGGAAAACATGTGTCAGATGGGGCGATTACCGCCATCAATGTTTCGCTAAGTTTTCTATCTACTGCTTTAATTGTCTTTAGTGCCTCTATTTACTTTTTGTTTGATATGGATAGTATTAGAAAGAAAGTAAAAAGACTTCTTAAAAATAAATCAAGAAAATTAAATCGTTATATAAGAGCTGTTGATGCAGAGATGAGAAGTTATCTATCAGGTTTTTTAACCATTGCATTTATTAGTATTTTTGAATATGGCATTGCCTATGCCTTAATTGGACATCCAAGTGCTTTTTTACTAGCAATTTTAGCAGCTGTAGCTAATTTAATTCCTTATTTTGGTGGAATTATCAACAATGTGATTGCAGCAATTACCGCGTTTGCTTTTTCGCCATCTTTATTTATTCGAACACTTATTGTTTTTGTTGTTTTGTCTGCTTTAGATGGGTATGTAATCAATCCACTTGTATATGGAAAAACAAATAAAGTACATCCTATTGTGGTTATTTCAGCCGTTTTTGCAGGAGGAATTTTAGGAGGAATCTTTGGCATTATAGCGTCTTTACCAATCGCCATTATTATTATGACAACATATAAATTTTATAAGGATGATTTGTATGAAAAGATTGATAGTATGAAGGATCGAAAAAAAGAAGAGAGCTAACCTTAAAAGGGCCCTTTTGTTAAAGACTAAAGAAAAAGATGATTTCTGTATAAAATACGGAAATCATTTTTTGTAGATTTCATTTATAAGATGGGAATTCTATGTTCATCAATAATATTATTGTTAATTCCACCACATTCATGAAATGCTTGCTTATTTATTAAATCTGTTTTAGACATATAAACCTATAAAGTTTAATATTCTTTTTTTTATTGTAAGAATATATATAGATCTTAAAATCGTCTTTTTTAAGGGCATACTAGTAATATTTCAAGTTTATTTTACTACTCACTTACTACTTTTCCAACACATATTGGTGTATTCTATTAAACAATCGATTGGAGGAGAATTTATGAGCTATATTAGAGTTGGAACTATGAATACAAAGGATAATAAAATTAATCGTAATGGGGGTATTCAAGAAGATGGAACAAATAACGCTAAATTAGTTTCTGATATAATTAAGGAAAAAGAGTTTGATTTATTGGGTACACAAGAATTAACGATTAAGTATGTAAACGAATTACAACGTTTTTTACCAAATTATAAATTCTATGGGAATTATCGATATGGTAATGTATTAGCAAGGGTGATGCCCTATAATGAAAATAATCAAATTATTACTAAACAGAATGTCTTAGAATGTAAAACGATATGGTTACCTTGGGTGGCAAATAATTTCCCCGATTTAAAAACTTCCATTGTAAAAATGTCCATTATGCCTCGTATAGCCACAATTGTAGTATCTGAAGATGAGGAACATAGAAAAGTATGCATGATAAATACGCATCTAGACTATCAAGTACCATCTATTCAGGTTAGACAATTAGAAGCCTTAAAAAAAATAATCCAGAAATATTCTTTATATGATATCATCTTAACAGGGGACTTTAACATGGAAATAGGTGATAAGAGTTTCAGCTTATTTGTAAATGATACAAAAGATAAACTTCAGCATGTTGATGTAGATGGAGTAACATGGCATGGTGTCAATGGGGAAGAAACTATGGTGGACCATATATTTGTACCAAAAAATTGGCAAGTCGAAAATACTGAAATCATAGATTTAAAAGGGACCTCAGATCACGATGCGATATGTGTGGATGTTAGGAGAAGATAGGTATAGTGAGTATTAATAAACATCATAGAAAAGACTTAAGTAACTAGGATTCGATACTATGCAATGTCATAGTATTTTTTAGATACTTAAAATTAATACATTAAAAAATTTAAATGAAATATCTTTTGTTATTTATTTTCGTTTTTATATAGGTCTAAGAATTGGTGAACTTTGTGCATTACAATGGGAAAAAATATTGGTTTGAAAAATAAGGAAATAAAAATAAAGAAAACTTTGATAAGAATTAAAAAACTAATGAAAGGGAAAATAAAAAACGTGGACTTATGTCAAGTTTTTAGACACAAATTTCTTTAGTAAATTAAAATTTAAG
>CANPPW010000014.1 GCA_947576095.1 uncultured Mycoplasmatota bacterium
ACCATTTTTCAATGGCTTCCTAGATTTTTGATTCTTAAAAGTGTTTAAGTTCCGAGCTTGAATTTGTTTGATGAACTATGTATAATAAAATATAGTAAGATAGAGTTAGTGAAGTATATAAAGTGTAATCAATATTCTGATAAAAATATCTTATATATATTTAAAAAGGGTTAATTTAAAACTTATTTTTAGCAAAAACTGGTATAGTTTTTTAGATCTATTCAATTGACAAATATTTTCAAATAGTATAGTATAAGCAAAAGTTTGGAGGAGTGAATATGGAAGAGACGGATTTAACAGAGTTTATAAAGTATTATATGGCCAATATTATGTTTGTATTTGTGGCGATTTTTTTATTAATCATTTTGGGAAATGCGTATCATTTATTATTTAGAAATCCTTTATATCAAAGTAGTACCACAATTGTTCTTGCTAAAGAATTAAAGGCGGATCAAACCTATACCCAAAGTGACTTACTATTAAATCAAAATCTGGTTACTACTTATAGTAAAATTATTAAAAGTAGAGATGTTATGGAACAAGTGATTGCATCAGAAATGCTAGATTATAGTGTTTCTGAACTTTCTAGTCATATTTCTGTATCTAGAGTTGAAGATACAGAAATTATTAAAGTGACTGTTACAGATGCCGATAAAAGTCTTGCTAAAAACGTGGCCAATGCTATTATTCCTGTATTTTCTGATAAAGTAAAAAAAATATATAATATTGATAATGTAAATATAGTAGATTCTGCAGTAGAATCAGATACACCATATAATATAAATTATGTGAAGGAAAATATTATTTATATATTAGCAGGATTTGTTATTTCTACTGGAGTGCTTTTTTTGGTTTATTATTTTGATACCACAGTGAAATCGGTAGATGAGCTCGAAGATAAACTGGAACTTACTGTATTGGGTGTCGTACCTAAAGTTATAGATAGGGGGCAGTAATATGACGACTATAAAAACAAAAAGAAGACCTGATATGTCAAGTATTGGTAGCAAAGATTTGATTTTAAATGTAAATCCCAAATCTAGATTTGCAGAATCTATTAAAACCATTCGAACCAATCTTGCTTTTACAGAGATTGATAAAGATTTAAAGACGATTTTATTGACTTCACCAGAACCAGGTGATGGAAAAAGTTTTATTGCGGCAAATCTTGCAGCAGCCTATTCGCAAGAGGGAAAAAGGGTACTTATTATTGATGCCGATTTAAGACGTGGTAGACAGCATGAGATTTTTGGTGTAATGAATGTGGCAAGTGGTGGATACTCTAATTTAATTCTTGGATATCAGTTTGAGGAGATGGCTATTACACAACAAAGAGAGTTTTTTGATATTAATGATTATATAAAAAAAACGGGTGTTAATAATGTAGATTTAATTCCTAATGGACCAACACCACCTAATCCAGTAGAACTTTTAGCCAGTAGAAGTAATTCTAGGTTATTAAATCATTTAAGAAAAAGGTATGATATTATCATACTAGATTGTGCACCTGTTTTAGGAATTAGCGATACTCCTATCATGACTAAATATAGTGATGCAAATATTTTGGTGATTTCAAATAAGAAAACAAAGCGGGAAATATTAGAGCGAACAAAAAAAATATTCAGTCAAGTTAATGCTAAAATTACAGGTGTGGTTGTAAATAAAGCGGACGCCAAAGGAAATGGTTATTCTGGATATTATTGTGAGCGTTACTACGGAGATGCAAAATAGTGAAGGATTTACATTCACATGTGCTTCCAGGAATTGATGATGGATGCAAAACACTAGATGAGAGTATACAGGTTTTAAAGCATTTGGCAAGTTCTGGAGTGACAGAACTTGTTTTTACGCCACATTATATAGAAAATAGTAAATTTGATTGTAACAATCGAGAAAAGATAAAGTTATATCATTTACTTTGTGAAGAAGTAGTGAAACAAAATATAAATATAAAATTATATTTGGGAAATGAAATTTATTTTTGTGAAAATATTTTGGATTTATTAAAAAAAGAGGAGGTCCAAAGTATTCATAATTCTGGTTATTTACTTATTGAATTTCCTGTTATGAATTTACCATATTATGCGAAAAATGTTTTTAGTGAACTGATTGGAAATGGTTATAAAATTATTTTAGCTCATCCTGAAAGATATGAATATGTAAAAAATAATATAGATATTTTAAAGGATTTTCTTAAAATGGGAGTATTATTACAAGGAAATTATGAATCCTTATTTGGATTTTATGGAAAAGAGAGTAAAATTATATTAAAAAAATTATTAAAAAGAGGATGGATTACTTTTTTAGCAAGTGATATTCATTATGGAAAGACAGAAAATTTAAAGAAACTAAGAAAAAAGTTAAGACATTATCTTTCAAAAGAAGAAATAGATGAAATTCTTGAAAAAAATTTTGATTTAGTGATTCAAAATCAACAACTGACGAGGTAGGGGGGGAGCAGTATGTATCAATATTTAAAACGATTTTTAGATTTCATCATGGCACTACTTTGTTGTATATTGTTTTTTGTACCTATCATTATTATTGCTATATGCATTAAAGTAGATAGTAAAGGACCTATTATTTTTAAACAATTTCGAACTGGAAAAAATGGAAAGCCTTTCATGCTTTATAAATTTAGAAGTATGATAAAAGATAATGATGTTCATGATTTTACCTGTAGTGATCAACATACTCGTGTTGGAATATTTTTGCGTAAATTTAGTTTAGATGAACTTCCACAAATCATTAATATTTTGAAAGGAGAAATGTCTTTTATTGGACCAAGACCATGGATTTTTGATTATTACGAGAATATGACAGAGGAGCAAAGACATCGCTATGATGTACTACCTGGTGTATCTGGTCTTGCCCAAATTAAAGGACGAAATAATATAAGTATTATCAATAAAATTCAGTATGATTTAGAATATGTAAAAAATTATTCCTTTTATCAAGATATTAAAATTATCTTTCTTACTATAGGGACTGTTTTATCTAAAGAAGGTGCTGAAGCGGGAAAAAGTACCATTCAATTAGAACTTGAAACGTTAAAAGCAAATAAAGCAGAAGTTTCAATAAAAAATAGAAAAAAAACATTGCCAATTGAAAATGATGCTTATAAAGATCATATAAAAGTTCAAGGTGGAATTCATAGTGATGTATAAAAAAAAGAATAATCAAATGAATATAAATAAAATGAAATATACAGTATTATCGACTGTTTATGAAAGAGATAAGGTAGATTGGTTAAAACAGAGTATCGATAGTATGTTACAGCAAACTATCCAACCTAGTGAGTATTTACTATTAGTAGATGGACCAGTTTCTTCTGATATAAGAAACTTTCTTTTATCTTATAAAAGAAAATTTAAACAAGTGAAAGTGATTTTTTTTGAAAAAAATAGAGGGCTTGGACCTACTTTAAAAGATGGAGTAGAGATGGCAAAATATGAGTATATTGCTAGGATGGATTCTGATGATATAGCTGTTAAGGATAGATGTGAAAAACAACTTTTGACGTTCCTTATGAATCCTAAATTAGATATTGTAGGTGGGAATGTTGCCGAATTTATGGAAGATATAAGTCATATTTGTAGTTACCGGATATTACCTGAATCTGATCCTGCTATTAAAAAATTTGCAAGAAGAAGAAATCCTTTTAACCATCCATCTGTTATGTTTAAAAAAAATACTATTTTAAAGGCTGGAAACTACAGAGAACGACATTTATGTGAAGATTATGATTTATGGGCCAGACTCATTATAAATAATGCACAATGTTATAATATTCAGGACTTTCTTTTATATATGCGTATTAATGAAAATTTTTATAAAAGAAGAGGTGGGAAAAAATATTTATCTTCCATGTTATCTTTAAAAAAAGAATTTTATGATATGGGTTTTTATCACTTTAAAGATTATTTCATAAGTTGCATCAGTCATATTATGGTTTGTTTAATTCCAAATGCCATGAGACATATCATTTATACAAAGATTTTAAGGAAGTAAGGTATAAGTATGAAAATTGTATATGTTATAAATACCATAAAACAAGGTGGACCTAGTTATGTAATACAAAATTTAATCAATTCATTTCTTCAAAAAAATAATGATATTACTTTAATGACACTTTTTAAAGGCAATGATAAAGATTTAATTTTATCCTTAAAAAAACGTGGTGTATATGTAATTGAATGTGAAGAAGAAAGTAAGATGAAATATCTTTTAAAAGGGCATAAAAAGTTTGAAAAGATTATTATATCAGGTAAGTATGATATTATTCATACACATGGTTTTATCCCTGATATTGTTTCTTCTAAATGCCATTTTAAAGGAAAGCGTATTACGACCATTCATAATAATATGTTTGAGGATTATCGAAATGTATATGGCTTTTTTAAAAGTAAGATTTATATTATGATGCATATAGTAGCACTTCGAAATCTAGATTCTTGTGTATGCTGCTCTAAATCGGTATATGATGTAATGGAAAAATATTTAAAAAATAGTTCCTACATTAGAAATGGGATCTCTACAAATGTTGATATAAATGCTTCTATTAATAGGGAATCTCTTGGAATAAAGAAGGATGATATTGTTTATATCTTTGTAGGACGTCTTACTAAGAAAAAGGGAATTTTATACTTAATTTCCCAATTTCTTTTATACCATGAATCCAATGAATATCTTCTTGTTTTAGGAAGTGGACAGGAATATAATAAATGTTTGCAAATGGCTGATTCTCATATAAAAATACTAGGTTTTCAAAAAGATCCAGTATCTTATATGAATCTTTCTGATATATATATATCAGCATCAGACTCGGAAGGGTTTTCCATTTCTATTTTGGAGGCATTACGAAGTGGACTAGGTTTATTTTTATCTGATATTCCATCTCACAAGGAAGTGTTTGAAATCAGTAAAGATTGTTATCTAGGTGAATTTTTTTCTAAAAAAACTTTTAAAGAACAATGGTTTCAATTCAGGAAAAATAGAGATAGAATTGATAAAAATAAAATCAAGGACTTACAAAAAAATACTCTTTCTGATAAAATTATGGCAGATGATTATGAAAAAATATATAAGAAGTAGGAGAAAAAATGAAAAAGGTAAGTATCATTATACCTGTATATAATGTTTGTTTATATATAGATGATTGTTTAAAATCGGTTGTAGAACAAACATATCAAAATTTGGAAATATTACTTGTTGATGATGGTTCTACGGATGGTTCCTCTCAAAAATGTGATACATGGGCACAAAAAGATGACCGTATTTTTGTTTATCATCAAACCAACCATGGTGTTTCTTATGCTCGTAATTTGGCTATTTTAAAAAGTACAGGTGTTTATTTGTCCTTTGTAGATCCAGACGACATTTTAGATGAAAAGTTTATAGAAAGTTTGGTTTATTATATTGAAACATATGATGCAGACTTGAGTGTATGTGGAATTTATAAATTTTATGATAGTACATCTGTTTCATCCAATATAAAGACAGTCGAGCTATTAGAGGGAAATGATATGAAAAAAGCTCTATTTGATGAGATTGGTGGTTTTCTTGCTAATAAACTATATAAAGCAGAAATTTTTAGATTGAATCATTTATATTTAGATGAATCTATTTCTATATCTGAGGATTTACTTTTGAATTTGGACTATTTAAAGCATACACTTCGAATTGTTTATAATAAAAAGTATTTATACTTTTATCGTCAGTATAGTCAAAGTGCTTATCATTGTTTAGAAAATCCTAAATGGTTTAGTGTATTAGATACTTATTTGAAGATTATACATAATACTTTACCAAATGAAGAAGTTTATTCTACTATTTTGTATCATTTTATTATGATTATTTTGGAAGCAAAGTATCGTTTAAAATTTCAAAAAAAGATAGATGATTCATTAAAGAAAAAAATAGAAGTTTTACAAAAAAAATATATAAAAAGATCATACTTAAAAAAAGTGAGGGGAAAAAAGAGGTATAAAATTTATTTATTCAGGTGTTTTCCCAATATTGTAATGAAATATAGAAGAAGGGAAGGATAAAAATGCAGTTATCCATTATTATTCCTGTTTATAACGCAGAAGTCTATTTAAAAGCATGTCTTGATTCTATTGTGCAAGAAATGAATGAACAAACAGAAGTTTTGTTAATTGATGATGGTTCTAAAGATCATACGTCTCTTATATATAACACTTATAAAGATAAAATTCACATTTTCCAAAATAAAAATCATGGTGTTTCTTATGCTCGGAATTTTGGGATGAAACATGCATCAGGAAAATATATTATGTTTGTGGATGCTGATGATGTATTGATAAAAGGATGGCAACAAAAAATAAATAATTTTCTTTCATCTTCAGCCGATATTCTATATTTTTCGAAATATAAAGTATCATCTAATATTTCCCAAAATGATGTGATTCAATCTATAATTGGGTATCCTCAAAATAAGATCCTTACTCCCTTATCTGCAGTGTGGTCAAAACTTTTTAAAAGACAATTTCTCTTAAAAAACAATTTATCATTTTCTGAAAATATTATCAATGGAGAAGATATGTTATTTAATTTGAAGGCTATTTTATGTACTGATTCTTTTCGTTTTGTAGAGGCTTCTATTTATCAGTACCGTATTCACTTTCATTCAGCTACTCATGTTTTTGAAAAAAAAATATTTGATTCTAATATATTATTTTTAAAGCAATTTTATCGTATTTTAAAAGATGATCCATCTATTTTTCATGATTTTCAAAAGTATTATGATTGTTGTTTATTCAATAGTATTTATATATTTCTTTATCGAATTTCACGGATTGAGAAAAAACAAGAAAGAAAACAAATTTATCCCATTTTTGAAGAATCTATTTATGCCAATTTTTTAAAACGGTATCACAGTCAATATATTTATGGTATGTATAAAAATATGATTTTGTTTTTGATTAAACATAAATTATATAATCAGGCCATTTTTATTATGAGAATGAAAGAGAAAATAGGCATGCGACATCATAAAAAAGAAGTATTGGAGGAGATATAATCATGGAAAAGAAAAAAAAAGTAGGAATCATTACTTTTCATAATTCATATAATTGTGGTTCCATGTTACAAACATATGCACTTTCTACAGTTCTTACCAAAATGCATATTGAAAATGAAGTGATTGATTTTGCAAATGAGGGACAAAGAAAAGTTTATAGTATTTATAGTAAGGAAAAATCATTAAAAAGTTTGATTAAAAATGTAATTATATTTTTTCATAAGAAAAAAATTGCGGCAAATTTTAATAGTTATGAAAATTTTAAAAATAAAAACTTTCCTTTATCAAAGAAAAAATATGTAAAATGTGAAACCCTTAGTGATGAAAATTATGATATTGTAATTACAGGAAGTGATCAAGTTTTTAATATTACAATTGCAGATGGAGATGATGCTTATTTTCTTCCATGGGTTAAGAAAGCCAGAAAAGTGGCTTATGCACCATCTTTTGGCGCTAAAAATATTATGAAAAATACGAAAGATGTAGAAAAGTATAGAGCGTATTTAAGTAAGTTTGATTTTCTATCAATCCGAGAGAATAATGGTCAAAAATGGATAGAAGAGTTGATTCATAAAAGAGTTCCTGTCTTACTAGACCCAACTTTACTATTATCTATGGAAGATTATGAAATGATTTTAGATCATCATATTAAATTACCAAAACAGTATATATTTTATTATGCACCAGGATATCATTTAGAAATTAATAAACTAGTAAAAAAAATCTCTAAAAAATATCAACTTCCTGTGATTGCTTTTAATGCTAAAAACTTTTTTGTAAAAGGAATGAATTTTTCCTCATTTGAACTTGCAAGTATAGAAAATCCTTCTGTATATCTAGCTCTTATTAAACAAGCCACTTTAGTAATAACTACATCATTTCATGGTACCATTTTTTCAACCATTTTTAGAAAAAAATTTTGGACCATTAAAAATGGTGCTATGTATGAAGATGATGATAGGGCATTGACACTTATGCAATGTCTAAAATTAGAAGAACGTATGATTTTATCTTCTTTTGATGATACATTTGACTATTTAAAAGAGGTTGATTATCATACTTATCAAAAAGAACTCATAAAAGAACAAAAGGTAGCCAAAGAATATTTAGAAGAAAGCTTGAGGTAGAATATGAAAACAGAAAATAAAAATTTTCTTTATAATGTTGTTTATCAAATGCTTATCTATATTTTTCCTCTTATTACAATTCCTTATATATCAAGGGTTTTAGGAGTTGATAATATTGGAATTTATTCCTATACATATTCTATTGTGTACTGTTTTATGCTTGTAGCAATGTTAGGTATTAATAATTATGGAAATAGGTCTATATCAAGAGTTCGTGATGATCCTAAACTACTTTCTAAAACATTTTTTTCTATTTATTTTTTACAACTCATATTATCTATAATAATGTGTATTGTTTACACATGTTATGTATTTTTCTTTTGCAAGGAATATAAATTTATATTTTATATTCATTTGATACATTTATTATCTGTCTGCTTTGATATCAATTGGTTCTTTTTTGGATTAGAAAAGTTTAAAATGACAATTAGAAGAAATCTTTTTATTAAAATTTTTTCTTTAATTTTAATTTTTCTTTTTGTAAAAAAAACAGAGGATTTATGGATTTATACATTTATTATGGCATTTGCCACTCTGCTAAGTCAGCTTTACCTTGTATTCAAGATTCCATTTTATGTGCATTATGAAAAGGTAAAAATCAAAGAGGTTTTTAACCATTTAAAAAGCTGTATTATATTATTTATACCAGTTCTTGCTTATGGGATTTATAGAGTTATGGATAAGACGATGCTTGGTAGGATTTCTTCTGTAACTGAACTTGGTTATTATGAAAATGCTGAAAAATTGATTAATATTCCTATATCGGTTATTACAGCATTAGGAACAGTGATGCTTCCTCATATGTCTTATCTTTTGAAAGATAACAACAGTGAATATAAACAAAAAATATGGGAATCTATGAAACTTGTTTTAATTCTCTCTGTTACAATGGCTTTTGGACTTGTTTTAGTTGCAAGAGATGCTTCTATTATTCTGTTTGGACGAGAGTTTACAAAAAGTGGATTGATCATTCAGCTATTATCAATAACTATCATAGCCTCAGCATGGGCCAATGTGATTCGTACACAATACTTAATTCCTAAAAACCAAGATAAAATTTATATATTTTCTACTTTGGGTGGAGCTATTATTAATTTTGTATGTAATTTGCTTTTTATTGGTAAATTTGGTGCTTTTGGTGCTTGTATTGGCACTGTGCTTGCTGAGGTTTTTGTTATGACTTATCAATGTATTTATACAAAAGATGTATTAGAAATGAAAAGATATTTTCTCTTTTTGCTTAAGGCTTTAGGAAAGGGGAGTTTAATGATTGGCGTGTCCTTTTTACTTACATTTTTTATTTCTAATATGTATATTCGTTTTGTTTTACAAATCATTATTTGTATTATAATGTTTTTGTTTACATATTATGATTATATTTTACATGAGTTTTTAAATGTGAATCAAAAGAAAAAAGGAGGGTAATATTTTGAAAATTTCGCTTAGTAAATTAAACCAAATTTTATTATTTATATCTTATTTTATATATTTATCTTTTTCTCTTTTAGCACGTGTTACATTTTTAGGTTCATTTTTAAAACTATGTACGAATATAGCTGTTTTCCTTTTGATATTTTCTATTATTTTGCAATTTAGAAAATATAAAAAAACCGATCTTTTAATTTTTATGTTTTTATTTTGTTTGTCATTTTTACTAATTTGGAAAAATCATGATTCTAATTTTTTTAAGTTTTCACTTTTTTTAATGGCAATGAAAAATGTCGAATTTAAAAAATGCGTTAGATTTGATTTTTTCTTACGTCTTTTCTTAATTTCCCTTGTATTATTATTTTATATTTTAGGATATACACCTGATGTGATTTCCTATTTTGAAGGGAAGATCAGGAGAAGTCTAGGTTTTACCAATCCTAATTCTTTAGGAATGCATTTTTTGATTTTATGTTTTGATATGATATATCTAAAGCAATTTAAAATTTCTCATCTTCAAATCATACTGATGATTTTACTACTTTTATTTGTAGATTATTTTTCAGGAAGTAGAACTGCAGATTTAGTTCTTGTAGTTATGATTATTCTTTGTCTTATCTATAAATATAAACCTAATTTTTTTGAAAAATATTGGGTAAAAAAGATAATGTGTAACAGTTTTCTTATATTTTCGCTTCTCACTTTATTAGGGGTATTCACTTTTAATAAGGGGAGTACTTTGGGGAGGGAATTGAATTTACTATTATCCAATCGTCTTAAAAACATTCAAATTTATCAAAATTTTTATAAAATATCATTGTTTGGAAATGATATTACCAATGCAGGGCTTACTATTGATAATACCTTTGCTTATCTATTGTATGGATTAGGTATTATTCCATATGTATTTTTCTTAATTATGTTTAAAAAATTATTGACAAAGATTCTAAAGCAGAAGGATTATTTGCTTTTGATTATTATGACTTGTTTTACTTTTTATGGGCTTAGTGAACGTTTATGGTTTTTTGTGGATTATAATATTTTTATGCTTTCTTTTTCCATTTTATTTCAAGTATCTTCGGGTATAGAGAAAAAAGAGATAAATGTTCAAGATAAAAATTAAAGGATAGAGAAGACAAATTTTCTATCTTTTTTTGCTTTCTATTTACATATATTAAATAGAGGTGAGCAAATGTTTGTAAAAGAGATTCATAGTCGTATTAAGATAGTTTTATTTATGATTATTTGTTTATTTTTACTGATTGTTTTGAAAGTATTTTACATTCAGGTTATTGATTACAAAAAATTGAATAAATTTGCTTCTAATTTATGGAGTCGAAATTTGCCTGTTGAAGCTTCAAGGGGACTTATTTATGATCGAAATGGTGTTGTTTTAGCGGATAATTTGACTACAACATCACTTGTTCTTATACCAAATCAAATTAAAGACAAAAAAATGGTTACAGAAAAGCTTGCTGCTATATTAAATGTTTCCTATGATGATATGTATAAACATGTAGCGAAAAAGACATCTATAGAAAGAGTTCATCCTGAAGGTAGGAGACTTTCATATGAAGTCGCAGATCAAATTGCCGAGTTAAAGCTAGATGGTGTTTACTTAGTTAAAGAGTCAAAAAGAAATTATCCTTATGATACTTATATGTCACATACATTGGGGTTTGTTGGTATTGATAATCAGGGGCTTAGTGGTTTGGAACTTATGTACAATGATTATTTAACAGGGACATATGGCTCTATTAAGTATTTTAGTGATGCCAAAGGGAATAAACTAGATGTATCAGAAGTATATGAAAAACCACAAGATGGTGTTAATTTGACATTAACTATTAATCATGAAATTCAACTTTCATTGGAAAGAGAATTAAATAATGCTGTGAGTAAGTATAACCCAGATCAAGCTATTGGTTTAGCAATGGATCCTAAAACTGGGGAAATTCTTGCCATCTCTTCTAGACCTAATTTCTCACCTAGTCGGTATCAAGAATACTCAATAGAAGAAATTAATCGAAACCTTCCTATATGGTCTACTTATGAACCTGGTTCTACTTTTAAAATTATAACATTAGCTGCTTCACTCGAAGAAAAAACAGTTAATTTAAAAGATGAACACTTCTATGATGGAGGGAGTATTCATGTTGAAAATGCAAGAATAAAATGTTGGAAACATGGGGGACATGGGGAACAAACTTTTTTGCAAGTTGTAGAAAATTCTTGCAATCCAGGGTTTGTGATTTTAGGACAGAGATTAGGGAAGGAAAAGTTGTTTCAATATATTCGAAAATTTGGCTTTGGAACAAAAACGGGTATTGATTTGAATGGAGAGGGATCAGGAATCTTATTTAATCTAGATAGAGTGGGTCCTGTTGAACTTGCTACAACAGCATTTGGACAGGGTGTATCTGTTACGCCTATACAACAAGTAACAGCTGTTAGTGCAGCTATTAATGGGGGGATATTATACAAACCTTATATTGTAAAAAGTTTAAATGAACCAGAAACCAATACAGTTATAAAGGAAAACAAGAAAACCAAGGTAAGAAGAGTTATCAGTGAAAAAACAAGTCAAGAAGTAAGGGAAACTTTAGAAAGTGTTGTAACAAATGGGACTGGTAGAACTGCTTTTATTGATGGATATCGTGTTGGAGGAAAAACAGGAACAGCCCAAAAGGTAAAAGATGGAAAATATATGGTAGGCAATTATACGGTCTCTTTTATGGGGTTTATGCCAGCTAATGATCCTGAGATTGTTGTTTATATTGCGATTGATAATGCTAAGGGTGTAACCCAATATGGAGGAACTATAGCAGGGCCTATTGTTCGAAATGTATTACTGGATGTAATTGATATTTTAGACATAAAAAAACCAAAAGGTGCTAGTGAAAAAGAATATAATATAGGTGATAAAAAGTATATTACAGTTCCGAGTGTAATAGGTAAGACAAGAAAAGAAGCAAGTGAATTATTAAAAGGTCTTACAATTCGTTATAGTGGAACAGGAGATGTTGTAACTTATCAGTCACCTAAAGCAGGACAACGAATTTTAGAAGATGATATTGTGCGAATTATGTTAGATGAATAAGAACAAATTATGTTCTTTTTTCGTTTTTTTTTAATATTTTATAATAAAAGAGAATCTTCATATAAGGAGGAATATTATGTTAATACTTACCAAATCAGCCTTAGCACTTATGACAAGTTTTTTACTAGCAACCACTACTGCTCTTATTTGTATTCCAATGCTTAGAAAATTGAAAGCAAGACAAAGTCTTAGTATTTATTTAGAAGATGCACATAGAAAAAAACAAGGGACCCCCACTATGGGAGGAATTATTTTTGTCACTTCTACATTTTTAACTGTTTTTCTTTTATTATTTACATCTAAAATGCAATTTACTAATAGTTTGTTTATTGTACTTTTTACATTTTTAGGATATTTTTTAATAGGTTTTATCGATGACTTTCTTATTATTAAAAGACACAATAATAAGGGACTTACAGAAGGTCTTAAGATGGGAATGCAGATACTAATTGCGACCATTTTCTTTTATTTGTTTATGAAAGATGGAAATGAGCCTTTACTTTGGATTCATTGTTTAGGAATTAAATGGGATATTGGTTGGTTTTATGGACTTTTCATCTTATTTGTTTTAGTAGCTTGTTCCAACGCTGTAAATTTAACTGATGGACTTGATGGACTTGCAGGTGGATTATCCGTTATTGTACTGCTTGCTCTTGGGATTATTTCGTATGGGAGTGATTGGCTAGCTGGGTATAAAGAAATTTCTTTATTTTGTTTTATTTTAGTAGGTGCTATATTGGGGTTTTTAGTGTTTAATATAAGTCCTGCTAAAGTATTTATGGGTGATACTGGTTCTTTAGCTTTAGGTGGTGTATTTGGAGCCATTGCAATTTTAACAAGGCATGAACTTTTACTTGTTCTTTTAATGATTGTATTTGTAGTTGAAACTATTTCTGTTATATTGCAAAGGTATTATTATAAACTTACTAAAAAAAGATTGTTTCCGATGGCTCCTTTACATCATAGTTTTGAGAAAAAAGGATGGGAAGAGAGAGATATTGTAAAGCTTTTTTTGGTGATTGGTCTCATTGGTGCTCTTTTGGCAATTATTTATGGTGCTTATCTGTAATGTAGAAAAGCTTGTCTTTTTTATTCCGTACTTGCATATATATTTATAGGTGATTCGTATGAAAAACAAAAAACTAGATTTTTTATTGCTCGGATCTATTATTATTATTTCTATTTTTGGTCTTATTATGATTTATTCAGCTTCTTATGTTTGGGCTGCATATAAATTTGCAGATCCTTTTAAATTCGTGAAAAATCAGGGAACGTTTTTTATTCTAGGTCTTTTTATGTTGTGGTTTGTTAGCAAAGTAGATTATCATATCTACTATGAAAAAGCCAATCTTATCTTTACGATTTGTTTGATTTTATTGATTTTGGTTTTGATTCCAGGAATTGGAACAGTACGAAATGGAAGTCGCAGTTGGTTTGGAATTGGTTCTTTTGGTATTCAGCCAAGTGAATTTATGAAATTGGCTCTTATTATATTCACTTCTAAATATCTTTGCCGAAATGAAAAAAATATGAATTTGATTGTAAAAGGTGTTCTTCCTATTTTGGCAATTACAATGCTCGTGTTTGGTCTTATTATGTTACAACCTGATTTTGGAACAGGTATGATTTTGGTTATGAGCATTATAGGGCTTTTGTTTATTGGGGGTGTTCCTTTTCAGTTTTTCTTTAGGTCTTTCTTAGTAGGAGTAGCTGGAATTGTTGGTCTAATTTTGTCAGCACCTTACCGTTTGGAGAGAATTCTATCTTTTTTAAACCCATGGAAAGACCCTTTAGGGAGTGGTTTTCAAATTATACAGAGTTTATATGCAATTGGTCCAGGCGGTCTCTTTGGGATGGGTTTTGGAGCTTCTAGGCAAAAGCACTTTTATTTACCAGAACCTCAAACAGATTTTATTTTCTCTATTATTAGTGAAGAATTTGGTTTTTTAGGCATTTTACTTGTTACATCTTTATTTTTAATTATTATTATAAGGGGATTTAAAATTGCATCTCATACCAATGATTTATTTAGTAAATATTTAGCTTTTGGTATCACATTTGGACTTTCTTTTCAGGCACTTTTAAACCTTATGGTGGTAGTTGGGTTAATTCCAGTTACAGGAGTTACTTTGCCATTTTTATCTTATGGGGGAAGTAGTTTACTAATTACACTTGCGTCTATGGGAATTGTTCTTAATATTAGTAGACATCAAAAATAACTGTCTTTTTTCAAAAAAGCAAAACCGTGTTATAATAAAAACGAGGTGTTGTTATGCAGGATGTTATAGTGATTGGTGCAGGGGCATCAGGTCTTATTGCCGCCATTTTTGCCGCTAAATCTAAAAAAAAAGTACTACTTTTAGAGAGAAATCAGCAGTGTGGTAAAAAAATTCTTGTTACAGGAAATGGAAGATGTAATTATTTTAATGACGATTATGATGTATGTCGGTATATTACAAAAGATGAAAATTTGTTAAATCAAATTATGACAGATCAAAATAGGGATGATGTTCTATCATTTTTTGAATCAATAGGAATTACTCCTAGAATTAAGGAACATTATTATTATCCATATTCGAATCAAGCTGTTAGCGTAAAAGAAGCCCTTTTATTAGAGGCGAAACTTTCTCATGTGCAGATTCAAAATGATATTTTGGTAGAAGATATTGTAAAAGAAAAAGACCAGTTTATCATCAATCCTAAAAAGGATCATCTTGTATCTCACTTTCTTATATTGGCAGCAGGATCAAAAGCATCACCTAAAACAGGGACAGATGGAGTAGGATATGCTCTTGTTCAAAAGTTTGGACATATAATAGAACCTGTTTTACCTGCACTTGTCCCTTTAAAAGGACAAGCTTCTTACTTGAAATCATGGAGTGGCGTACGCATTCATGCAGGTGTATCTTTATATGAAGATGGAGTAAAAATAAAAGGGGAAGTTGGAGAAGTCCAACTTACAGAATATGGGATTAGTGGTATTTGTGTTTTTAATATCAGTGGTCTTGTATCCTTAAAATTGAAAGAGAAAAAAAATATAGAAGTTAGACTTGATTTTTTACCTGAGTTGGCTTTAGGGGATAAGAGACTGCAATGGTTTGAAAAACGAAATCGATTGATCAAAAATAGAACGATAGAACAATTACTAGAAGGACTTATTCCTTATAAGTTAGTGAGTATTTTATTAAAAATAGCTAAAATATCTTCTTTCAAACATTGGGATGAACTTACTTTAAAAGAAAAAGAAACCCTCATTTATACGATTAAGAGCTTTTCATTTCCTTTAGAAGGAACTCTTTCTTATGATAGAGCTCAAGTTTGTTTGGGTGGTGTCTCTTTAAAGGAAGTAAATCCAGATACTATGGAGTCTTTATTGTGTTCTAATCTTTATATAGTAGGGGAGATTTTGGATGTATGTGGTGATTGTGGTGGATATAATTTAGCTTTTGCTTGGGTATCAGGAATGCTTGCAGGAAAAGGGGTAGGAGAATAAAATGATTCGGATTAGACAGGTTAAAATAAATATAGAAAAGGATTCCCCTGATTTTTGGATTCAGAAGGTAGCCAAAACTCTTTTTTTGCTTCCTCAGGATATTTTACATATTATGATTCATAAAAAATCACTCGATGCAAGGCAAAAAGGAAATTTGTTTTATGTTTATGAGTTTGATGTAGAGGTAGAAAATGAAGAAAAAGTTTTAAAAAAGTGTGCTTCTATTGATATTATGCGTTCAAAAAGTGAGATTTATATGTTTCCAAAACCAGGAATGAGGAAATTATTACATAGACCTATTATTGTAGGATGTGGTCCAGCGGGTTTCTTCGCAGCATATTTACTTGCTGAAAACGGATATGCACCTATTTTAATAGAAAGAGGAGAGTGTGTAGAAAATCGCGTCAAAACAGTCGAATCTTTCTGGAATACAGGAGTATTTGATGAAAATTCAAATGTGCAATTTGGTGAAGGTGGAGCAGGAACTTTTTCAGATGGGAAATTGAATACATTAGTGAAAGATCCTTTTTTTAGAGGAAAAAAAGTTTTTGATATTTTTGTGAAACATGGGGCTCCTAAAGAGATTTTGTATGAAAATCATCCTCATATTGGAACAGATATTTTAAGAACTGTTGTGAAAAATATGAGAGACTATATTTTAAATAAAGGGGGTCAGATTTACTATAAAACGAAACTTACCAATTTAATAATAGAACGAGATCAAATTATAGGAATTGAAGTGAATCAGAAAGAGGTCATTGATTGTGATGTTTTGGTTTTAGCACTTGGACATAGTGCTAGAGATACATTTGAGATGCTTTATCAAAGAGGCTTACTTATGAGAGCTAAACCATTTGCAATTGGACTTCGCGTGCAACATCCACAGAACATGATAGATGATTCGCAGTATGGTTCTGTAAGAAGCGTTTTATTACCTAAAGCCAGTTATAAACTCACTTATAAATCGTCTATGGGGAGAGGGGTTTACTCTTTTTGTATGTGTCCTGGTGGATATGTAGTGAATGCATCTTCAGAAAAAGGAAGACTTGTTATTAATGGAATGAGTAATTATGCACGGGATAGCGAAAATGCCAATAGTGCAATTGTAGTTACTATCTCACCTGCTGATTTTGGTTCTCACCCCTTGGATGGGATTCGCTACCAGAGAAATTTGGAACAAAAAGCCTATCAAATAGGACAGGGGAAAATTCCTGTACAGTTATGGGGCGATTTTTATAAGAATCAAACCTCTACCCATTTTAAAGAAGTTTCTCCTGTCTTTAAAGGAGATTATTGTTTTGCTAATCTAAATGATATTTTTCCTACATATATTTGTGATGCGATCAAAGAGTCTATTCCTTTTTTTGATAAAAAAATTAAAGGATATGCGAGGGAAGATGCGATTTTAGCGGCGATTGAAAGTAGAACTTCTTCTCCTGTTCGTCTAGAGAGAGATGAAAATCTGGTTGCCAATATAAAAGGTATTTACCCTTGTGGTGAAGGAGCTGGTTATGCTGGAGGTATTACCACATCTGCAATGGATGGGGTGAAGGTAGCAGAAGCAATTGCTAGATTATATCAGAAATGGGACTAATTTTGACTATGTAGAGATATAATACATATGTCACAGAAAATAAAATAAAAAAAATACCGTCTGGTATAATTAAGTTGAAAGACAAAAATTATACGAAAGGGTGGTATCTATGAAGATTATAACAGAAGAAATGAGATATAGGAAGAGATTATGTGTTTGATTTTTGGTTTTTTACGAAAATTTAAAAGTCCAAACCAAATTGTTGAAGAATATTTATGTACGACTTAATTATACAAATATCTTTAATTTTATAAAAAGTGTAACTTATGTTTAATTTCCCTAAAAAAGTCAACAATTTTGCAATTTTCGTTGAAAGATATAGGTTTTATTGTTATAATTTTGAATATCAAAGTGGATTTTAATATAAAAGAAAGTAACATTAAATATAAATAAGTAGAATAAGAATTTTAGGAGATAAAGAATGAAAATTTTTAAAACAATAATATCAAGTTTTAAGCATACAAAATTACTAATACTTGTGTTTTTTATATTAAGCATAGTGCTAAACTATTTAACGACATATATACCAGTAGTGATACAATATTTTATAGATGTATTATTAAACCAAAATACAAGTAATATACTAATAGAAAATTTTATTAGAGTATTTAATGATAAACTCTCATTTATTCCAATCATATGTATATTATTGTTATTGATTGAAGTGATAATTGTTTTATCAACATACATAAGAACCATTGTAAAAAATAAAATAATACAAGAATTTCAATTTGACTTAAAATTAAAACTATTTGAGCATATACAAAATTTAACATATCAGGATTTTTATAAAAACTCTCTTGCTGATTTAGTACAAAATATGGCAGATGATGTAAATAACATAGTAAACTTGATAGAAAAACAATTAACATATATATTAGATATTGTATTAATAATTATTTTTGCGATAATTCAACTTGTAAATTTAGATTTAAGATTATCAATCGTTATGATTATAGCAGTGGGAATTATAGCTTTATTATCAATATGGTATTTTAAGCAATCAAAGCCAATTATAGAAAATAGAATAAAAACACAAAAAGAAATGTATGCAAATCTAAATGATAACTATTCAAATATAAAATTTATGAAGATAAATAATCTACAAGAAAAAGAGAAGGAAAGATTTAATAAAATAAATATTAAAAATTATGAAGCAAATAAAAGCAAAGTAATAATTGATACTTGGTATAAGCTATTGATTGATGGAATTGTAAGAATACAAACCCCTTTTATATTTATTTTGAGTTCATATCTATATATGCAAAACACTATTACAATTGGAAGCATATATGTAACAATAAACTATTCTAATAAAGTAACAAGAGCATTTACAAATTTGACAGAAATCCTTGAAGTTTTTAATTTATGTATTGCTTCATATAAAAGATTAAATAATTTATTAAATTTAACATTAGAAGATGAAAAAACAGTAAATAACAATATTGAGATAAAGGATACAACAATAACATTTAAAGATGCTAATATCAATATAAATGGGAAAACAATTTTAAAAAATTTGAATTTTACAATTCAACCAAATGAAAAAGTAATGATAGTAGGTAGTACAGGAAGTGGGAAATCTATATTAGTAAAAACATTGGTAGGATTTTATGATTATGAGGGTAGTATAAAAATAGGTGAGTATGAAGTTAGAGATTTAAATAAAAAGATAGTAAGAGAAAATATTTGTTTATTATTGCAAGATTCGTATTTGTTTTCAAGAACAATAGCAGAAAATATAAAAATATTAGTACCTCATATAACATATCCAGAGATAGTAGAACTTTCAAACTTTTTTTCATTTCATAATGATGTAACAAAATTTGATAAAGGATATGATAGTGAAATTGGCAGAAATGGTATGGTACTATCAAAAGGTCAAAAACAAAGGTTAGTCTTAGTAAGAGCATATACAAAATCAAAGCCAATCATGATTTTTGATGATTCTTTTAGTGCAATTGACAGAATAAATAAAAAGAAAATCTTAAACAATTTATTAACATTAGAAGATCATTCAAGTAAAATATTTATTACTCACAATATTGAATTGGCACCAAAATTTGAGAAAATAATTTATATAAACAATGGACAAGCAATATGTGGTACGCATAGCGAATTATTAAATAATCAAAATTATAAAAAAATATATAGTTTAGATATAAATAAAATAGGAGAGGAATATGTTTAATAAAAAAGCCTTAAAAGAAATGTTTGATTTTACAACAAATAAAAAGAAAACTATTAAAATTGGAATAACTATAATTTTAGCATCTTTACCTTATCTTATATTTTACCAATATGTGTTATCTAAAGTAATTGATAAATATATACCAGATAAAAATTTAAATATGGTATGGATATTATCTTTAATATTAATTGCAATTATAATCATTCGATTTTTGTTTGACCAATATTCAGAGATACAAAGAAAGATGTGCTATTATGATAACGACATACAAATAAAAAACAAAATATTTAATAGTATACAGTATGCAAATATAAGCAAATTAGATAAAATACAAGTAGGAAAACTATTTAATTTAACAACAACGCAAAGTTTTGAAGCATCACAAATGTTTGTATGGAATGGTTTAGGAATATTTGCTATTAGATTAAAAAGTATAATAGTTATATCCATTATAATGCTATTTATAGATTGGAAAATTGCATTAGTTGTGATAGGAATATTTATTTTATCGTATTTTGTATTAATACCTTTTTATAATAAAAGCATGAAAACTTATAAAAGATTGCAATTATCTATTATTAATTTGCAAGGAAAAATTAATGAATATATAGATAGCTTTTCAACTACTAAAACATTAAGATTAGAAGAGGTAAATATTAAAGATATAAAAACAATGCTAAAGACAAGTAAAAATGAGTTAATTAAATCCAGTAAAATTTTGGGACTACATACGGCATTATTTATATTATTAACATTTTTATCAATAATAGCTACTTTAGTTATTGGAGGCAATCAAATTATACTAGGAATTGGGTTAGGTTCTACAATAATGTTAATAGTAGATTATATAAATGATATAAATAGTCATATGCAAAGCTTGTTAGATCATGTTCATGGTATAGTAAATAAATATAATTGTTATATCAATATTTTTAATATTATTTGCATTGATAAAGAAAAAGATGATGGAACATTAGAACTAGAAAAAATTAAATCAATAGAATTTAAAAATGTGGAATTAAGCTATGATGGTGTAAACACAATATTAGATAATATAAATTTAAAAATAGATAAACCAATGACTGTTGCAATTGTTGGAAAAAGTGGTACAGGAAAAACTTCATTAGTCAATTTAATTCCTAGATTTTACAATTTAACCAAAGGTCAAATTTTAATAAATGGAATTGATTATACAAGGTATAAATTAAATGAATTAAGAAAAAATATTTCATATGTGTTTCAGGAACCTGTTATATTAAATATGTCTATAAAAGATAATTTAATGTATGGTAATGATAATATTCAACTAGAAGATGTTATTAATGTTTGTAAAAAATTAGATATAGATGAGAAAATACAAACTTTTTCTACAGGATATGACACAATAATAAATGCTGAAACGGATATATTATCGTATGGAGAAAAACAACTATTAAGTTTTGCTAGAGCAATTTTAAAGAATGGGAGCATTGTAATATTGGATGAAGTAACATCTAATTTAGACTTGCAATTTGAAAAAAATGTTATGGAAGCTAATAAAGCAATTTTAAAAAATAAAATATCATTTGTAATTGCACATAGAATAAATACAATAAAAGCTGCCGATTTAATTATATTTATAGATGACAAACGAATTGTAGAAATGGGTAATCATCAAGAACTTATTGAAAAACATGGATATTATTATAATTTATATATGAGTAAGGAAAAAGGCTTAAATAATTAAATTTAAAAAGTTCTAAATTCTTCCTTCAAAAATTATTGATAATTCTTCTAGTATTAAATTCCAGTTACAGTATCTTTTGTTCCATTTTTTAGTAATATTTACAGTTGCTAGATAAAGGCATTTCATTAAAGATTCATCCAATGAAAATAAAGATTTTTTTGTATATTTACTTTTCCATTTTTCTTTTATTTTTGGAAGTATTTTATCTGTTATATTGCTGATCATAGTACTAGATACTTCTATACCATACAAATTTTGTATTTGCTCATTGATTTCTCTAATCAGAAATGGGACTAATTTTGACTATACCTTGACTTTCATTTAAAACTTCATTATACTGAATATAAATTATAGGAGGTGCTATATGAAAGAAAAAGGATTTACGATGGTAGAATTATTAGGTGTTATAACTCTTTTAGGATTACTTGCTATGATTCTGTATCCTACTATAAATCGTTATATTACCAATTCTAAAAATCAATTGTCTTCGGTACAGACAGATAATATTTTAAAGGCAGCGAAAACTTGGGGGGCCGATCATATTACCTCTTTACCTACAGAAGAAGGGGAAAGTTTGGAAGTGGATTTAAAAACGTTGCAGGATGAGGGATATATTGATTCTGATTTAAAGGATCCTGAAACGAAAAAAACTTTGAATGCGACTGCTATAAAAGTTAGAATTTCTTATCAGAATGGAAATTTAAAATATAGAATGGTGGGCAAATAAAATGAAACAAAGGGGATTTACAATGGTGGAGTTGCTTGGTGTACTCTCACTTTTAGCCATTTTATCACTTCTTATTATACCAATTGTCAGTAACAGTGTTCATGATTCTAATCAAGATTTATACAATGTACAAATAGAAAATATCAAAGAAGCTGCCCGTTTATGGTCGGCAGATCATGTAGGTGAATTACCAGATGAAGGGGATACAAAAGAAATTTATTTATCTGATTTAACAAATGGTGGTTATATTGGGGAAGATTTAAAAAATCCTCACACTAAAAAAAATTTTTCATCTGATCTTCAAATTCAAATTACATGTAAAAATGGAAATTATCAGTATACAGTAAAAGAAAGCAAGTAGCTTTTTTTGTTTTTACAATCAAAAATGAATGATAGACTTCTTTTATCTTTTTTGATACAATTATGATGGTGATATTATGCATTATACCTCTATACAAAATGATAAAATGAAAAAACTCCATAAACTTTCCCAAAAAAAATATAGGGATGCGATAAGTCTTTTTTTAGTAGAAGGAGAACACCTTGTTTTAGAAGCTTATAAACAAGGTGTTTTAGAAGAAGTTTTTTTAAAAGAAGGCGAGATTTTTTCTATAGATGTCCCTATTTCATATGTAAATGAAAAAGTGATGAAATATATCAGTCAACTAGATAGTCCTCCACCTATATTAGGACTTTGTCATAAATATGATAAAGCAAAATTAGGCAATAGGATATTGGTTTTGGAAGATATACAGGATCCAGGTAATATTGGAACAATGATTCGAAGTAGTGTAGCGTTTGGTGTAGATAGTATCGTAGTTACTAAGAAAACAGCAGATGTTTACAGCTCTAAAGCCATAAGAGCGAGTCAGGGAATGTTATTTTATGTTTCTATTTTTGAAATGGAAATCGAACAGTTGGTTCCTATTTTAAAGAAAAATAAAATTCCAATTATTGGAACAAAAGTAAATGGAGGAAAAATGCTGAAAGATATTGAAAAATTTTCAAAGTTTGCTATAATAATGGGCAATGAAGGACTGGGTGTGACACAAAAAACGTTAGATGTATGTGATACCTATCTTTATATTCCTATGCAAAAACAATGTGAAAGCTTGAATGTAGGAGTTGCTGCCTCTATTATTTTATATGAATTAGATAAGAAGGAATCATATGAATGATATTTATATTGGAAAAATTGTAAATACACATGGTCTTTTAGGAGAAGTACGTATTATTTCGAAATTCGCTTATAAAGAATCTGTCTTTCAGAAGAATGTTCCTATTTATATAGGATCTAAAAGAAGAAAACATCTGATTTTATCTTATAGAAAGCATAAGATGTATGATATGGTTTTCCTTGACGGAGTTGATTCTATTGAAAAAGCAGAATTATATAAAGGAATGGATGTATATGCAAAGAGAGAAGATTTAAATGTAGATGGATATTATGATGAAGATTTATTGGGACTTCATGTTTATGTAAAAGAAACGGATAAGGGTGAAATTATAGATATTTTAGAAAATGGAGCACATAAAATATTAGTAGTTGGGAAAAGGCGATACATGATTCCTTATGTAGATTCTTTTATTGAAAAAATAGATTTAGAAAATAGGAGAATTGACATAATAGAAATGGAGGGTCTTTTCAATGAAGATTGATATTTTAACTTTGTTTCCAGATATGTTTACGGCCTTTTTAAATGAATCTATCATAGGTAGAGCCATAAGGAATAAACAGGTGGAAGTAGAAGTTCACGATATTCGTTTTTATAGTAAAGATCCTCATAAAAAAGTAGATGACTATGGTTTTGGAGGAGGAAGAGGCATGGTTTTGATGTGTCAGCCTATCTTTGATGCTGTTGATGCTTTAAAAAGAGAAGATACCATTGTTATTTTGATGACACCACAAGGGAAACAATATAAACAAAAGGATGCAAAGATTTTATCACAATGTCAACATTTACTATTTATTTGTGGTCATTATGAAGGATTTGACGAAAGAATTCGTTCTATCGTTGATATGGAACTTAGTATAGGTGATTTTATTTTAACAGGAGGAGAAATTCCTAGTATGGCGATTATAGATAGTATTATAAGATTGCTTCCTGGCGTAATTACAAAACAATCTCATGAAAAAGAGTCCTTTAATGAAAATTTATTAGATTATCCAGTTTATACAAAACCAAGGGATTTTAGAGGAATGCTTGTACCTGAAGTGTTGCTTTCAGGGCATCATAAAAATATAGAAATGTTTCGTTTAGAAGAACAATTAAAAAGGACAAAAGATAGAAGACCAGATTTATTGGAAAAGAGTTGATTATATGTATCAAAAACACTACTTACTTGTAAAAGCACAAGAAAAAGAGAGAGAAACAGACTTTTGTGGGAAGGCTATAGAAGGTCTGTCTATTAAACCAAGAAATCATGTAAAGTATGAAGGTATCACTGTTAAAAAGTTATATGTACTTGATAAAGATTTTATTGTAAGATTGCTTAAGAGAAAAATAAAAATCAAGTTGGATATGTATTTTAATTATTTGATTACATATCTTGAAGAAGGTGGAGAAGACGGAACAACTGATTTAAGGCATGCTCTTAATGATTTAACACGTTATAAATCCATTATTAAAAACAAATATCAGAAGTTTTTAGATACTAAATATATTCATCTTTTACAGAAAAAAATAGAAATGCTTGATAAAGAAATTCAAACTAAACTCATGTATTTTGAGATGGCAAAACAGTATGAACAATATTATGGTCAATATGGAAATTATATGGGATATCAAGATGAATTTGAACAAAGCAAGGGAAAATCAAGATAGCTATTGCTTTTCCATATTTTTTATGCTATGATTATAAACGTGTAATCCGCTGAGTTTTATTATTTAAGATTATAACATGATAGAAAGAGAGTGATAGTATGAATTTGATTGAAAAAATAACTCAAAATCAAATTAGAACAGATATTCCAGAATTTAGAGTTGGGGATACTGTGCGTGTTGATGTAAAAATTACAGAAGGAAAAAGAAGTAGGATTCAGGCTTTCGAAGGACTAGTTATGTCTATTCAAGGTTCTGGCGTTAGTAAGAATTTTATTGTACGAAAAGTATCTGGTGGTATAGGAGTGGAAAGAACATTTCCAATAAATTCACCTATTATCGATAAACTAACAGTTGTTAGAAAAGGTAAGGTAAGACGTGCGAAACCAAATTATATTAGAAACTTAAAAAGTCAACCAAGAATTAAAGAAAGAAGAGATAAGGCACCAAAAGCTAAAGCTGCGTAAGCCTTATCTTTTTAAAATTGATGAAAAACAAATTCAAAGAACTCTTACCTTATATAATTATTATTATCAGTGTTGTTGTAATTCGTACTTTTATTGTGACACCTGTTAGAGTAGATGGAGAATCGATGTCTCCTACTTTAGAAAATAATGATATATTAGTTTTAAATAAAATGAACCATACTTATCAAAGATTTGATATTGTTGTAATTCGTTATAATGGAGTAAGACTAGTAAAGAGAATTATAGGCCTTCCAGGTGAAATGATTGTGTATAAAAACAATAAACTTTACGTGAATGGAAAATATATAAAAGAAGAATTTTTGTCTGCTTCAACCGATGATTTTACAATTCAGTATCTAGGAGAAAATAAAGTGCCTGCTGATTCTTATTTTGTTATGGGTGATAATAGAGGAAATTCCATGGATAGTCGTATGATAGGTTTTATTTCCTCTAAGGATATTTTAGGTAAGACGAAATTTACCTTATTTCCTTTACATAAGTTTGGAAAGATTGAGTAGATATATTTATAAAAGATGATTTGTAAAAATGATCTTTTTTTTGATGTACATTTAAAAAATGCCTTTACAGTCTAATCATTGAATTCTTTTCTTAGGCATGATATAATGAGTTTATTAAAATGATGGAGGTATTGATATGGCAAAGAAAAAAACAAAGAAAGCTCCCCAGAAAAAGGGAAGTAATTATCAGGTAGAATTAATTGGGCTTTTGTTTATTATTCTTGCTATTATAGGTTTTGGAAGATTTGGTCTTGTAGGAGAACTGATCAGCAATTTTGCTGCTTTTTTAGTGGGAACATGGAATGCTGTGGTGCTTCTTTTACTTCTCATAACTGGTATATATATGATGGTAAAAAGAGAAAAACCCAATTATTTTACATCTAAACTTATTGGATTTTATATTATTTTAATTAGTATTTTGATTTTTTCACATTTAAATTATATTCAAAATGGGAATGTAAAACCAGCAGATATTTTAAAATCAACAATTGATAATTTTTTAGCATCTACCAAAGTAATTGCCAATATTGAAGGTGGTGGCATTATTGGTGCTGTATTTTCTGTGCTGTGTGTAAAACTTTTTGATATGGAAGGAACTAAAATTGTTGCTTGGGCACTTATTATTTGTGGAATTGTTATGTTTACAGGCATGAGTATTGCGGAAAGCTTGACAAAGGCAAGAGAAAAGGCAAAAAAAACATTGAAGAAGAAACCAAAGGAAGAAAAAGAAAAGGAAGAAGTTATTATCCATACTGGAGAAGAGAAGGAAGTAGAAAAGGTTGTTGTTGCAAGTATGGATGAACTGATACATGTTGGGGATGCAAAGGAAGAACCTGTCAGGGAACCTACTGTTAAACAAGAGGAAGTTTCTGAAGAAGAAGTATCTAATAAAAAATATCAATATCCACCAATGAATTTATTAAAAAAACCAGTAAAAAATACAAATAAAGAAAATGAAAAAGTTATTAAAGAAAATGTACCTATTTTAATTCAAGTTTTTAAAGACTTTGGAATTGAGGGGAAGGTTGTTGCTATTAATGTAGGGCCTTCTGTTACACAATATGAAATGGAAATAAAAGCAGGAACAAAGGTAAATAAAATATTAAGTATTCATAGAGAAATTGCCCTGGCCTTAGCGGCTAAAGATGTCCGTATAGAAGCTCCTATACCAGGGAAGAAGACTGTTGGAATAGAAATTCCAAATAAAAGTATTTCTATGGTAACTGTTAGAGAAGTTTTAACAAGTGTTCCTAAACATTTAGATGGAAGTAAACTTCTAACTGTCTTAGGTAGAGATATTATGGGGCAAGCTAAATGGATGGAAGTTAATAAGACACCACATCTTTTAGTAGCTGGTTCTACAGGAAGTGGTAAATCTGTTTGTATTAATAGTATCATTGTATCTATTTTAATGCGTGCAAAACCAGATGAAGTGAAACTTGTGTTAGTTGATCCTAAAAAAGTTGAACTTTCTATGTATAATGGTGTACCTCATTTATTGACTCCTGTAGTTACAGATCCTAAAAAAGCAAATATTGTTCTTAAAAAAATTGTTGTTGAAATGGAAGATCGATATGAAAGATTTAGTAATAGTGGAACTAAAAATATTGCTGGATATAATGAATATTTAGAGAAAAAAAATGAGGGGCGTTCTGATTCTGAGAAAATACATAAAATGCCTTATATCGTAGTGATTATAGATGAACTTGCAGATTTGATGTTAGTAGCAGCAAAGGAAGTGGAGGATTCTATTATGCGTATCACACAGATGGCAAGAGCAGCGGGGATTCATTTGATTGTAGCAACGCAAAGGCCTTCTACAGATGTCATTACGGGTGTTGTAAAAGCAAACATTCCATCTCGAATTGCCTTTGCTGTTGCATCTAATATTGATTCTAGAACCATTTTAGATTCACCAGGTGCTGAAAAATTATTAGGAAAAGGGGATATGCTATTCTTGCCGCAAGGAGAAAATGTTCCAATACGAATTCAGGGAACTTTTATATCAGAAGAAGAGATTAAAAGTGTAGTTGATTATACAATTGCGCAGCAAAAGGCGAGGTATGATGAGACTCTCACTATGGATGATGAAGAGTCAAGAGCAACTTCTATGGTAGAAGGAGAAAGTGATTATGAGGAACCTTTATATAATGAAATTGTAGAATTTGTAGTAACACAAGGAAAAGCTTCAGCCTCTTTATTACAAAGAAGGTTTAGACTTGGGTATAATAGAGCTGCTAGGTGTATTGATTTATTAGAGGATCGTGGTATTATTGGTCCTGCGAATGGTTCTAAACCAAGAGAGGTACTTGTAAAGGTAGAGGGAGAAAATAGGGATTAGAAGAGAAGAAGGAGCAAATATTTGTCCTTTTCTTTTTTTTTTGTTATAATGACTAAGGTGATAAACATGAAAAATTATGATGAAAGCTCAATAAAAATATTAGAAGGATTAGAAGCCGTTCGAAAAAGACCAGGTATGTATATTGGTTCTACTGATAAAAGAGGGCTTCATCATTTAGTTTGGGAGATTGTAGATAATGCAATTGATGAGGTGATTAATGGATATGGTCATAAAATAAAAATCATGATTCAAAAAGATGGTAGTATCACTGTTGAAGATGAGGGCAGGGGTGTACCTGTTGGTTTGCATGCTAGTGGGAAATCAACCCCTGAGGTGATTTATACAGTACTGCATGCGGGTGGAAAATTTGAAGAAGGTGGCTATAAGGTTTCTGGTGGTCTTCATGGTGTCGGAGGCTCTGTAGTGAATGCTTTGAGTAAATGGATGGAAGTTGTTATAAAAAGAGATGGGTATGAACATTATATTCGTTTCGAGAATGGTGGAGAGACAAAAATACCATTGACCCAAAGAGGCAAAACATCTAAAACTGGTACAAGTGTAACTTTTATGCCTGATGATACAATCTTTAGTACAACTCATTTCTCTTTTACAACGATTTGTGAAAGAATGCAAGAATGTGCCTTTCTATTATCAGGGCTTTCTGTAGAAGTTATAGATGTTGAAGATGAAAAGAGAGAACATTTTCATTATGAAAATGGAATAGAAGCGTTTGTAGAATATATCAATGATGGAAAGAAATCTTTACATAAAGTAGTTCATTTTAATGGAAATAAAAATGGAATTCGGGTAGAGGTAGCTTTCCAATATACAGATACATATAATGATAATTTAATTTCTTTTGTAAATAATGTAAAAACAAATGATGGTGGAACACATGAAGTTGGCTTTAAAACGGCTTTAACACGAATTTATAATGATTATGCTAAAAAAAATGGTTTTTTAAAAAATAAAGATAAAAATTTAGAAGGTCCCGATACAAGAGAGGGGTTAACTGCTGTTATTAGTCTTCAAATTCCTGAGAATATGTTACAATTTGAAGGACAAACCAAGGGAAAACTAGGAACACCTGAAGCAAGAACCATTGTTGAAAATATTGTGTCTGAACAACTGCAGTTTTTCTTAGAAGAAAATAATCAAGTGGCGACAGAAATTTTAAATAAAATGGTAAAAAGTAAAGTTGCAAGAGAGGCTGCCCGAAGGGCAAGAGAAGCCGCTAGAGGTGGGAAAGATAAAAATAAAAGAGAAAAATTGATTAGTAGTAAACTTACACCTGCTCAGGGAAAAGATGCGAGCAAAAATGAATTATTTCTAGTAGAAGGAGACTCAGCTGGTGGATCTGCGAAACTGGGGCGAGACAGGAAGTATCAAGCAATACTATCGCTTAGAGGAAAAGTAATTAATAGTGAAAAAACAAGATTAGAAGATCTTTTGAAAAACGAAGAAATTAATACAATTATTCATACCATTGGTGCAGGGGTAGGAAGTGACTTTGATGTAAAAGATTCTCATTATGATAAAGTCATTATTATGACAGATGCCGATGTTGATGGAGCACATATACAAATTTTGTTACTAACCTTTTTCTATAGATATATGAGACCACTTATTGAAGAGGGTCATTTATATATTGCGATGCCACCTCTTTATAAATTACACAATAATAAAGAATTTTATTATGCATGGACTGAAGAAGAAAGACAGGATATTCTTATGAATAGTAAAGTGAAATTAGAAACACAACGCTATAAGGGACTTGGTGAAATGAATGCTGATCAACTATGGGAAACAACCATGGATCCTACCGTTCGTAATTTAATTAAAGTTAGTATTAATGACGCTGCATTAGCAGAAAAAAGAGTTAGTGTTTTGATGGGTGATAAAGTGGAACCTAGAAAAGCTTGGATTGAAGAAAATATAGAATTTTCTTTGGAAGATGATTATCAAATTTAATAAAATTCTGGTTTAAAGATGAGTTTATCATCTTTTTTTGGGCATTGACGAAAAAAGGGTTATCCATTATAATAATTGTAGAAGAATATAATGGAGTTGGAATATGGAGACAATGACAATTTTTGATAAATGTTTTGTTTTTTTTGAATTTTTAATGAAAAATCCTACTATTATTTTCATTTTTTTTCTTATCTTTTTATTAGGTATCTTTTTATTAAATAAGAAAATTTCTCCAAAAATAAAAAACGTTTTTTTTGTAATTCTTTATTTCTCTATAATGATTATTTTATGGATTCGTTACCATAAATATTTTTTAGAGAGTGTGGATTCTGTTGTAACAATATTATTATCCAATTTGTATTTTCCATCTCTAGGTCTTGTTTTTCTACTATTTATTATTGCTGTTTTGTTAGAATTGTATATTCTTTGTAGTAAAACATCTTCCAATATAGAAAAAAACATATATACCTTCTTTTTTAGTATTTATCAGTTTTTTTTCATAAGTTTATTTTGGTTGATAGAAAAATATCACATAGATTTATCTGATTCTTTGGCACTTTATGAAAATAAAAATATGATGTCCATTTTGAATCTTGAAATTTTAACTTTTATATTATGGATTTTGGTTTATATAGGTATTAAGTATTTTTATTTTTTAAAAAATAGAGTTGAAAAAAAGCACTCCATTTTGGAAATAGAAGATTTGAAACGTAAGTTAAAAAATGAAAAAATAGATGCTTTACAAAAAATAAAGAAAGAACTTCAAGAGAATAAAGAAAGAGAAATATCTTTATTTAAAGTAGCACTGGTTGAAGAAGTTAAAAGACAATTTCAAGGTATGAAGGATTGCATGAAAAAGCAAAAAGAAGAGGATCTTCTTCAAATAGAAAAAGAAATAGAAAGACAAAAAAACGAGCAATTGCTCCAAAGGGTAAAACAAATAGAACTTGCACAACAAAGAGAATTTGCCATGTATAAGGAAAAACTTGAAAAAGAATTAAGAATAGAACTTCAAGTGGAAGCAGAAAAGAAAAAAATCTCCTCTGCTTTTATATCTCAAAATTTAGATGATATAGAAATATTGGAGGTAACACAGCCACCTTCTATAGAAATTCTTGATTTAGGAGATGATGTGTGATGAAAAAAGTAAAGTCTTATTATTGGTTTTTTCTTTCTTCTATTTTAATTGTGATAGGTATTTTTATCTGCTTATTCAATTATATATCACAAAAGAAGATTTTTATTTTTAAACTATTTGAATCTGAAAAATTTTTACAAGAGATATCTATGCCACAGGTTGTAGAAGAAACCTCCGAAGAACATCCAGAAAAAAAAACAAAAACAAAAGAGAAAGAATCCTATATAGCAGTTTTAGAAATTCCTAAAATTGGTTTGAAACAAGGGTTTTATGCATTAAATTCTCCATTAAATACTGTGGATTATAATATTACGATCATTAGTCCTTCTAATTTTCCGAATGTAAATGGTGGGAATTTAATTTTAGCGTCTCATTCTGGGAATAGTCCTATTGCATATTTTCGAAATTTATATAAAACCGAAAATGGCAATCTTGCATTTGTTTATTATAATAAAATGAAATATACATATAAAATGGTAAATCGTTATGATGTTCCCAAAGTAGGGTATGTTGATATTCATAGAGATAAGAGTAAAACAACACTGACTTTGATTACTTGTACCCACAATGATTCTAATAGCCAAACTATCATTATAGCCGAACTTTTAAAAACAGAACCATATTCTGTGTAAAAAATTCGACATCAATTGACATTTTTTTGAAAAAGTATTGTACTTTCATCAATAATGTGTTATTTTTATAATAGATGGGAGTGACATTATGAAACAAATAAAAATGATAACTTTATTTTTATGTTTATTTATATTAGGTGTAGTAAATGTAAGTGCGGAATCGTTCACTTTACAGTTAGCTAGTCCAGACCATAAAAGTAATATTTATTTTAAAAGGGATGGAGTAAATATGCCATATCAAGCAACACTTACACAGATGCATAATAGTAGTAGGTTTTACTATACTTACTGTATGGATCATGGAAGAAATATTTCAGAAGGAGCTAGTTATACAAGACATACTTTGCGTTCTATGAAAGATTCCATTTATTCAAATAGGAGCAATATGGCAAAGAATGAAAATAAAGTCATTGCAGTTATGAATAATATATTTCCTTATATTACTTTAGCTGAGATGAATAAAAGAGTTAATGCACATTATGGATATAGTACAGGAAATAGTAAATATATCAATCTTACAGAGAGAAAAGCAATTGCGGCAGCACAAGCCAGACTTTGGCAACTAAGTGGTGTTACAGGTAATTATACTGTTGATATGAGCCGTTCAAAATCAATAACAGAAAAAGATGCAACAGATATTGAAAAAACGATAGATTGGCTTAAAACATTAAAAGATTTTGAATTGGATGAACCTCGCATTTCGATTGTATCTAGTTCTTATAAATATGATAGTAGTAAAGCAAAATATGTTGCTACAGTGAACTATAAGGTTACAGTAAAACAAACAGATGGGGCTAAAGTAACACATAAAATTTCAAATAATGCAAATAGTCAGGTTGATACATATAATAGATCTAGTGGTAATTATACATATAAAGCAGAATTTGATTCAGCTGTAGATGATGTAACTATTACAATTAAAGTTGCTAATAAAATGAGTAATTTTAGAGAAGTTAGAGTTTATGAAAATAATACTTGGCAGGATCTAATTGGTTCTACTTCTACTGAGGAAGGAGATAGTGCAAGCACATTTGTACGTTTGACAGGCAACAATACAGCAACATATCGTGTGTATAAAAAAGATACTGCAGGAAGGATTGTACAAGGTGTTAAATTTCGTTTGGCAGGATATGGGAAAAACTTAGTTTGTACTGTCGATCATACTGGTTTTTGTGATTTTCCAAGTCTAGAGCCTGGTACTTATACATTAACAGAGGAAAGTGTGCCTCAAGGGTATATTAAACTCATCAGTACAAAATCAGTTGTAATAAAAGATTCTGATGTGGGGCATTTAGTAGAAGATAATGTAGTGAATGATGTTACGAAGGTTCAAATATCAAAACAAGATATTACAACAGGAAAAGAACTTCCAGGAGCTCAATTACAAATTAAAGATAGTAGTGGCAATATTTTATATAGTTGGACTTCTACCAATACACCTTATTATATAGATAGGTTGCCTTTTGGTAAGTATACATTGGTTGAGACAATTGCTCCAAAAGGATATAAAAAATTAAAAACTGAAACTACTTTTGAAATAACTAATGGAAATCTAGTAAAAATTATTGTTTCCAATGCACCTACTAAAATTAAAATTTCGAAGAAGGATTTAACAACAGGAAAAGAACTTCCAGGAGCACATTTACAAATTAAAAATAGTGCTGGGGATATTGTAGCTGAGTGGGTTTCGACAAGTGAACCTCACTATATTGAAGGTCTTCCACTAGGAAAATATACTTTAACTGAAACAATTGCCCCTGATGGATATAAAAAATCAGAGAAAGAATATCCTTTTGAAATTACCAATGATAATGAAGTAGATATTACAGTATATAATGAATATATTGTTGTAGATACTAAGGAAGAAGAAATCAAAGTTCCTAAAACGGATTCTTATGCTAAAAATATCATTTATATTGTTGGTGGTGCGATTATGGTAGCGGGTACTTTAATGGGCGTTCATGCCTTAAAGAGTAAAAAAGCATAGTGAATGGAAAAAGATGATGAAATTCATCTTTTTTTTATAAGATATATATATTTGAAAAAATTTCTTATAAATATAAAACGAATAGTTATTTTTAAAATCATTTGTTCTTTAAAAGAAAAACATCTTATATAATATAATAAAATAAGATGTTTTAAATATTAATTCATTTCATGTAAAGATAAAATTTTTTGATTGGCTTTGGCTACATTCCGTTGGAATTCGAAACGTGCATGCTCAAATTTGCTTTCGTCATTTTTTCGCATAACTTTCTTTTGTGTTTCTATAAATTCAAAATGTTTTAAATATTCTTTTACAATTTCTAGATATTCTAGATAATCAGAGTGGTATAAATGATCATTACAATATAAAAACTCATAAAGATGATAAAAACAAAAGTTATCAAAGAAATTACACTCCATGGAATAATATATGCCGAACATTGCTACGTGTTTCTGACGATAATAGGTCGCTAATAGTTTTTTTATAATGAGAGGTTCATTATGATAAATTCTAAAGGTGCCAGGTATTATATTATCTTTAAAAAGGCCAAGACGATTACGCCGAGATTCATTATGATAGGATCTCTGTGTAATTTGTTCCATCCTAAGACCACGTTGTTTTGCACAAAAGTATTCTATGTCATTGTCCTTCACATCTTCAGTAGTAGCCCCTAGTTGTAATGATGTTTCATTAATCCACTTCGTGAATTTGATTGGATCATATATAACCTGATTTACATATAACTCTTCATCAGATTTGTATAAATAAATTTCTTCTTTTTCCATACGTTTATCTCCTTTTTTTATTATAATAGCACCATGATATGTAAAATGCAACGTTTTCATAGAAAATGTGATTTACTGTTATATTTTTATTATAGGAGATTAAATGTAGATTGATGAACTGCTATTCATTTAAAATAATTATAAGTATCTTGTAAAATATAATGATTTGATTTATAATATTAGACATATTTTGAAAGAAGCTTTGCTTTATCATAAAGTATTAGAGGGGATTTTTAAGAAAGAAGGATTTATTTATGAAAAAAAATACTGTGATAAAATCTACTGCTGTAGATTCAAATTCAATTGGTAAAATTTTAGTTACTATTAACAATACCGCTTATATAAAATCTAAAACAGGTAAAACAGGATTATTCAATATTCAAACAAACCAGCTCATAGGAGAAATGGACGATTTTTATTTAATGTATAATAAAGGGGAACAAATGTATTATCTACTGAAAAATTATAATTGCGATGATAAACCAACATTTCTTAGTGTTTATGATGCTTTGCATGAAAATATGATTTTTGAAAATTTTGAAGTTGTTCGATCTTATTATGATTTTTCTATTGCTGTACTTAGATCTCCAATAGATGGAAAAATACACTTTTTTGATGAACAGGCTTACCTAAATTCAGCTAGCGTATTTGATATGGCTTTAGATGATGCTGAAAAACTGGTTGGAGACGGTTTTAAAAATGATTATTTTGTATTTACTATGAATGGAAAAAAGGGTTTATATCGTAGATATGATTTTGGAAGGTTGCAATGTTTAGAACTTCCTATTGAGATGGATAGTATTGAAGTAATGTCTAATGTAAATCATCAAATAACTTGGGCTATTGTGTATACAAAGGGTGAAGAGCAAAACTTCTTATATTTTATAGATGGTAAAAAAAGTGATGCATTTGATAGAATCATTTTAGATCCTGAAAAAATTAATATTTGTTATTGTATAAAGGATAAAACAATTTCTGTCTATGATATATATAGACAAATTCTATTATTAAAAGAGGAATGTGAAGAGATTAAATATCTGTTATGTGGAGGAATTGAAAAAGATGATATTAGTATTAAGTTTCAAAGGCTAGAGTATTTCTTTTCTATTAAACAAAATGGAAAAGTAGGACTTAGGAAAATTGAATGGAATTATCAGGAGAAATCTGTAAAACAGACAAAGTTACTAGAATCTTTCTATGATAATATTATTGAGTATCAAAAGAATGATACAGGTGTACCTGAGTTTTATTTAGAAAAAAACAAAAAAATAGGTATATTTGTAGCATATTTTACCAACAAGTTAATTGAACCGATATATGACCATATACAGAATTTGGGTAATCAGTACTATGCTTTATATCAAGGGGAAGTTTGTGATATTGTCAAAATACGATATTCATTTCGTAAGAAAGTTACTGAATTTAAGGTAGTTATTCAAAAATGCTCAATTGTAGAAATCACACCTTATGAAATTATTTATCAAAAAGAAAATCAATTTGGAATGTTACTACCATATTGCAAAGCTGATGGCACTGTTGTGCCAGCTGAGTATGATGATATAACTTCTATGAAAAATTTTTCTGAACCATATTCTTATTATATGGTAGAAAAGGATGGGAAAAAAGGACTTATGTATTTGGGAGATAGCGTTTTAGATGCTGAATATGATACTATACATATAGGTCCCAGATTTACCCCAGGATTTGATTGGTTTGATCCTGACGATCCTTGCAGGTTTATTCCTGGCGTTGAAATCACTTATTTTGCTGTAAAAAAGGAAAAATATGCATTAGCTCAAGGAAAAAGTGTGCGACGTAATAACTATAGTGGGCAATGTGATATAGCCTATAAAGCTCAATTTATAAGTCCATATATTTATGATGAAATAAAAATTTTTAAAGAAATAATTGTTTTTAAAGACCAAAAACAAACATATATTTATGATCATCAACAAAAATTATTAAAAAACTTTCCAGCTGCTGCTTCTATTAGCGAGGTTGCATATTCTTCTGGAAGAAATTGCATAGATAAATCTTATTGCTATTATATAGATGGTGATTATTATTGTTATAAGTTTGGAAGACTTATGGCAGAAGAAGTTTATGTAACCACTTATGAAACAGAAAAAGATTGTTTTGAAGTAAAAACACCTTATCAAGTGGAGCATGATTTATTTTGTGATATGATTGATGCAAAGGGAGATGCTGCAGCGGAACAATGTTTAACAGATATGATAGATCATGAAGATATGAAAACAAAATATCCAACCTTAGTACTAACAAGAAGAACTAAAAACCAATAATAATGATTTTATGAAAATAACCTTTATTGATATGAACCCCGTTTCTTGGACATAGAAACGAGGTTTTTATATGAGTAAATTAAGTTATGAAGGTAAAATAAATATTTATAATGAAAGAAAACAAGGAAACAGTGTAATTAATATTTCTAAGAGATATGATGTTAGAAAAGATGTAATAAAGTATTTGATTAGATTAATAGATAAACATGGTTATAATATTTTATTACAAGAAAGAACTGTGAGTTATCCTGCTCAATTTAAACAAGAAGTAATTGATAGAATATTAATAAATCATGAATCAATTAGAGAAGTAGCAATAGATTTGGGTCTACCTAGTCATGGAATAGTAAATAGATGGCTTAAAATTTATAAAGAAAACGGTTATAATATAGTTGAACCAAAACGGAGGTCGACTATGAATAATAAGAAAAAGAAAAATGAAGAAACAAAAGATGAAAAAATAAAAAGACTAGAGATTGAAAATACATATCTAAAAGCGGAGCTAGAATATGTGGGAAAATTGAGAGCTGTTGTTCAAGCAAGGAAGAATCAACAACAGAAGAAAAAGTAAGTGTTGTTAGTGGACTTCGGCTAAAATATCCAATAAAGATTCTTCTAAAAGTATCAAAATTAAGTAAATCAACTTATTATTACAATATAAGTAAAAATGACAAAGATGATAAAAATACAGAAATAATAGAAAAAATAAAAGAAATATTTTATTATCATAAACAAAGATATGGATATCGTAGAATAACATTAGAACTTCGAAATCAAGGCTATAATGTAAATCATAAAAAGGTATATAGATTAATGGTTAAATTAAACCTAAAACCTTTAAAAAGAAATAAAAGAAAGTATTTATCTTATAAAGGAATAATTGGAAAAATCGCAGATAATTATATTAATCGAGAATTTTATGCAGATAAACCAAATCAGA
>CANPPW010000015.1 GCA_947576095.1 uncultured Mycoplasmatota bacterium
TGCCAAACCATTTAATAGAGATCAAATAAAAGAGAAATTAGACATTATTTTTGAAGGTAATAATAAAATAATAAAGAGAGGAAATAATGATATAGTTGTTAAGGTGATATTAGATATGTCTAAATCATTAAATAAAATTGAACTTATTAAATCCAATAGAAATAAAAAAGATTTATTACAAATTAAATTATAAAATATTAGTGAATCTGATATTTTATAATCTACTTTTGTGTAAGTGTTTAAAATATAGGCTTTCTTATTATACGAGATTGATCAGAAAGCGAACTTTAATGTGCTTAGAAATATGACAAAATATTTATAGAAATTAAAGTGGTTATGTCAATTTAGAAAACACACATGTATAATTTTTGAGAAATTCTAAAATTCTCTTTTTTTTTTGTAAGATGTATGGTAAAATGTTATAAGAAATTATAAAATATAGAGGAGGAATAAAAGGTGGCATTTAGTATAAAAAAATGGTTGAATAGTGATGAGCCAGATGTTTTTTCTAATAATACAACTGGAGATGATTTCTATACAATCAAAACAGAAGAAGCAATTGTAGAAAATGAAGGTGGCAGTAAAATGATTCTTTTAGAACCACGTGCTTATTCTGAATCACAACAAATTGCTGATTATTTAAAGGCGCGAAATACAGTGGTAGTGAATTTAAAAAGAGTAACATCAGATCAAGCTAAAAGAATTGTTGATTTTTTGAGTGGGACCATTTATGCCATTAGTGGTGATATTCAAAAAATTGGTGGTGGTATTTTTCTTTGTACACCGAATAATGTAAATATACAAGGAAAAATCACAGATGAAAAAGAGGGAAAAAACATTCACGATAATACAGATATTAGTATTGAATGGTAGAAAAAGAATAAAAAGTGTGCTACAATATGTATGCGCGGTGAGGTGACTTATGGAAAAATTTAACCGAACACTTCGTGGGTATGATGTAGATGAAGTAAATGCATTTTTAGATGAAGTCATCGATAAAGTAGAAAAAATGGTCGATGAGATTGCTCATAAAGATGAGGTGATCAAAACCTTATCTGGTGTGGCAGAAGAAAATAAGCATTTGCTAGAAAAAATCGAACAGTACAGAAGAACCGAAGAAACGATGAACCGTGCAATTTTTATGGCACAAAAGACATCAGATCAAATGAGATTACTTGCACAAAATGAAAGGGAAGCAATTATTAAAGAGGCTAAAAAAAATGCGGATCGTATTTTAAATGAAGCCCTTTTGAAAGCAGAAAAAACAGAACATGAAGCTGATATGTTAAAAAGAAATATTGTTATCTTTAAAAAAAGAATTAAAGATATTATTGAGACACAACTAGAAGTAGTAGATCAAATTGAAGTACTTGATTTAAATGGTGATTGATAGGAACGATATAGAACATTTATTTGATAGAGAGTTTACGTGCGGTGGAAGTAAACAAATAAGTTTTATATAGATCATCCTGGACACTTATGCAGAAATGCATACGGTAATGCGTTATAGTTTAGAGGAGCATAAATCTATGAAGTAAGGTGGTACCGCGGGTATAACTCGTCCTTACATTAATAGATTTTTTTGTTTTATGAAATAGATACAAGGAGGAATTACATGAATATATTTAAAGAATTAGATAAAAAAACATCTTTTGAGGTGGAACAAAAAATTTTAAAAGAATGGAAAGAAAAGGATATTTTAAAGAAAACAATTGAACAAAGAAAAGACGCTGAATCCTATGTATTTTACGATGGACCCGCTACAGCTAATGGTTTTCCAGGTGTTCATCATATGCTTGCAAAATTACTAAAGGATGTTTTCTGCAAATATAAAACAATGAAGGGATATAAAGTTTTACGTAAAGTTGGATGGGATACACATGGTCTTCCTGTTGAAGTACAGGTAGAAAAAGAGCTTGGATTTCATTCTAAAAATGATATTGAAAACTATGGAATTGAAGCTTTTAATCGAAAATGTAGAGAAAGTGTTTGGAAAAATGAAGAAGCCTTTCGTAAATTGACAGAAGATATGGGACAGTTTATTGATTTAAAAGATCCATATATTACATATGATAATAATTATATTGAAACAGAGTGGTGGATATTAAAGAAGTTTTTTCAGGAAGATCTTATTTATAATGGGTATAAGATTTTGCCATATTGTCCAAGATGTGGAACAGGTCTTGCCTCTCATGAGGTGGCACAGGGATATAAAGATGTAAGTGTCAATACAGTAACAGTTCCTTTTAAACTTAAGAATGAAGATGCTTATCTATTGGTTTGGACAACAACACCTTGGACTTTAATGGCAAATGTGGCAGCCTGTGTAAATCCCAATGAAAATTATGTTAAAGCAAAATCTAAAGGATATTGTTTTATTCTGGCAGAAAAATTAGCTTCTAAAGTATTAAAAGATGATTATGAAGTTTTAGAAACTTATAAAGGGAGTGACCTTGAGTATAAAGAGTATGAACAGCTTATGCCATTTGTCAATGTTACTTCTAAAGCTTTTTATGTTATATGTGCTGATTATGTTACTATGGAAGATGGTACAGGAATTGTTCATATTGCACCAGCTTTTGGACAAGATGACTATGAAGTTGGAAAAAAATATAATTTACCAGTTATAAATCCAGTAGGAGAAGATGGTTGTTATTTAGAAGGGCCATGGAAGGGAAGATTGGTTGTAGATACAGAACTAGAGATAGATATTATTAAGTACTTGAAAGAACATGACAAATTATTTAAAAAAGAAAAGATTGTTCATAACTATCCACATTGTTGGAGGTGTAAAACACCATTATTATATTACTCTAAACCAAGTTATTATATCAAAACTACAGCTTTCCAAAATAAAATTATAGAATGTAATAAAGAGGTCAATTGGCACCCAAGTTATGTTGGTGAAAAAAGATTTGCAAATTGGCTTTCTAATATGAATGATTGGGCTATTTCTCGTAGTAGGTATTGGGGAACACCTCTTCCACTTTGGAACTGTTCTTGTGGGCATAGTGAGATGATTGGTTCTAGAGCGGAATTGGTAGAGAAGGCGATTGAAGATATTGATGAAACAATAGAACTACATAGACCTTATGTAGACGATATACATATTCGGTGTGAAAAATGTGGAGAGAGAATGTCTAGGGTTAAAGATGTAATTGATTGTTGGTTTGATTCAGGATCCATGCCATTTGCTCAATATCATTATCCTTTTGAAAATAAGGAACTTTTTGAATCACAATTCCCAGCCGATTTTATTGCAGAGGGTGTAGATCAAACAAGAGGATGGTTTTATTCTTTACTGGTTATTTCAGCATTTGTTATGGGAAAAAGTCCTTATAAAAATGTACTTGTTAATGATCTGCTTTTAGATAAAAATGGACAAAAAATGCATAAAAGTAAAGGGAATGCTATTAGTCCTTTTGGTATTATAGAAAAGTATGGAGCAGATGCAATACGTTTTTATCTTCCTTATGTCTCACCTGTGTGGACACCAATTAAGTTCGATGAAGAAGGATTGAAGGAAGTGATTTCTAAATTTTTCAGTACACTTAAAAACACATATACATTCTTTGCTATGTATGCTAATACAGATGGAATTGATGTAAAATCTTTCAATGTAAGCTATCAGGATCGTGAGGAAATTGATAAATGGTTATTATCTAAATACCATACACTTGTAAAAAGAGTAACAGAAAGTTATGAAAATTATGATTTAACAACAGTGGTAAGAAGTGTTACCGAATTTGTATCTGAAGACTTATCCAATTGGTATATTAGAAGAAATCGTAGACGATTCTGGAAAAGTGATTTAGATACCAGTAAAAAGGCGGTTTATCAGACAACATATGAAATTTTAGTATCATTGTCTTGTTTAATTGCACCAATTGCTTCTTTTACTGCAGAAGATATTTATCAAAAATTAACTGGAAATGAATCTGTTCATTTAGCAGACTTTCCTATATATGAAGAAAAATATGTAAATCCCCATATTGAGAAAAGAATGGATTTAGTAAGAGACTTAATTCGTTTGGGTAGAAATGCAAGAGAGGAGTCTAAAATCAAAGTAAGACAGCCTCTAAAAGAAGTATTAATTGATGGTAAAAATGAAGAATTAATATCTGATTTACTTCCCCTTATTGAAGAAGAATTGAATGTTAAAAAAGTTGTATTTACTAAAGAGGTTGATACTTATATGAATTATATAGTGAAACCTAATTTCAAACTTGCAGGACCCTTATTCGGATCTAAGATTAAACTTTTCGCATCCACTTTAGATAATCTTTCTTCTCAGGAATTAAATATTTTACAAAATGATGGAAAAATTACCATAAAAGTAGATGAACAAACATATACAATTGGTAGAGAAATGGTTGATATTAGAGTCAGTGCAAAAGAAGGTTTTAATGCTTTAGAAGATGGAGGACATTTTATTATCCTAAATACAGAACTTACAGAATCATTAATATTTGAAGGAATCGCAAGAGAAATGGTATCAAAAGTTCAACAACTTCGTAAACAACTTGATTTTGATATTGCTGATCGTATTACCTTATATTATGATGGAGATGAAATAGTAGAGAAGGTTGTTGATACATTTGAACAGTATATTAAAAATGAAACTTTAGCTACTGCGATTCTTAAAAAAAGTGATGGCGAAAAATTTGACTTAAATGGTCACGAGACGATTTTAAATGTAGAGAAAATCAGTAAATAAATAGATTGTACCAATCATATGATTGGTACTTTTTGATATATCGAAGATCTATTTTATATATCATAATAATAAAATAGATGGAATAATAAAAAAAGTAGCGAAATTTATCGAAAATAGTGTATAATGGATATAGAATATAAAGCATATTCTTATAAGATAGAACTTATAAAGATGTAAAGGAGATACAAATGAACGAAGTAATTTTTAAAAAAGCTGAATTAAAAGATGTGGATGGCATTATTCAGTTATGTAATGAATGTTTTGAAGAAAATACCTCTTTAGCATATGCCAAAACTATTTTTGAGCAAACTATGCATGATCCTAATCAAATTTATCTGATTGGAATCATGGATAATCAAATTGTTGCACATACAAAAATTACCATTATACCAACTATATATGAAAATATGAATACCTATTCTATTATCAATCATGTATGCGTGAAGCCTGAATATAGAAGACATAATATAGCTACTAAAATGTTAGATGAAGTAACTAGAATTTGTAAAGAAAAAAATTGTAAAGCGATTGAACTTTGGTCTAATAACTTCGGAGTTCCAGCACATGCCTTATATAAAAATTATGGATTTATTGTGAATGATGCAAAATTTTTCTCAAAAGAGATTATAGGGAGTGAATCACATGGAAATCAGTAATGTTTATGTAGGTGGTTGGTTTCAAAGAACCATGCTTCAATTATCTGAAATATATGATTTTTTAAGGGAATGTAAGACGCAGTTAAATCTTGATACTGAAAAATTAAAAGAGTTTCATAAAAAACTTGAAATAGGACGTATTGATTATGGTGTATCAGGAGAAGAATACATAAGGTTTACGACTCGAGATCATATTAATGTAAAAATTTTTGAAGATGGATTAATTGTTCTTAATAATCAAAAGGTAAGTGAAGATACTTTATTTGCAGATCTTACACATGTTGCTGATTATTATGAACAAAAATTATCTCCAGCTTTAAGTTATTTATTTAGCCTGGGAGCTCCTGTTCCAAAAGAGCTTGCTAAAATTGAGACAGTATATCCTTATTTTATCGTACTAAATAATGCAAGTACTGAACAAATGCAGGATTTATTATCTAGAACAGAAAAACAAAAATATTTTGAATTTAAAAATGATAACTATGATGTTGTTAGAGGAGATAAATATTATTTTATTAATAACAAAAATCAAACCCTTGATAATATTGAAAGATATATTGAGGAGCAAGTATTTATTCGTGAGTTTAAAGGACAGTTACATCGGTATTTAAATTTACATAGAATTATTTGGGAAAAAATAGATACAGTTAAGGAAAATACAAATATCAAAGGAGTCGAAATTGTTAAATTTACAACCAAACTAGAAGGGTATTATAAAACGATTACCTTGATTGAAGGAAGAATCAATCAGATGAGTACGTATTTACCAACTAGAGAAAGAATTGCTAAAGGAGACAAGGATCTAGCAGAATTTTTAGCGATCTCTGGATATCGTTATGAAACATTAAAAGATACATTAGATTATATTAAATCATTATGGACAATGACTAAAAATTATGTATTATCAGCTCAAAAACTATTTGAAGGGATCAAACAAGATGTAACCAATAAATCAGTAGATGGCTTAACGATTGTAACTTCTATGAGTGCAGGAGCTTCTATTATAGGATTGCTTACAAATACAAAACCAGAGTTTACAGTATTTGGTGTGATGTATTTCTTCATATTAGCCTTATTAGGATGGTCTTCGACAAGAATCCTTGGATTTATTTCTAAAAGTAGAAAATATGAAGTGTCAGATATAGAATATGATAAAAATATTGAATAAATAAAAGAGATAACATTTATCTCTTTTATAATATTTATACAAAATCTGTATATGATTATATATAGGGAGGTTTTATGAAATATTTAAATCGGTTACTTATTTTTCTTTTTATTGTAATTGGAGTGTGGTATGTTTTAGATAAAATAAGCCGTGGAACAACAGATCGCCTTTTAATTGCACTTGCTATTATTCCTGTTGTAATGGGCCCTTTTTTAATACATAAAATATTACATTATAAAATGAGTGAAACACTCAAATTCATTTATTATGTATTTGCATTTTGTGGGTTAATACTAGGTAGTATTTTTAATCTTTACAATATTCCTGAAGCAAAGGGTTTTGATAAATTCACACATTTTATATCTGGTGTGTTAACATCCGTTACCTCTTTAATTGTTTTAAAAACATCAGGTTCCAAAAGAGAAAAATTATGGTTTGTTTTGAGTTATATTATAGTATTTAGTATTGCAATTGGTGGCATTTGGGAGTTATTTGAATTTTTTTGTGATAGGATAACAGGTGGAAATGCTCAGCATGCTATAGAAACAGGAGTAGCAGATACGATGGGGGATATGATAGCGGCTACCTCTGCGAGTATTTTATTTGCTCTTTATTATTATTATCAAGAAAAATATGCTAAAGATAATAAAATAGAAAAACTAAAAAAACATTTATAAAAAAGACTTTCAAGATATCTTAAAGTCTTTTTAATTTTTTTTGTTTTTTAAATATTCTCTAAGCATTTTGGTTAAAGCTCTTTTTTCGATTCTGGAAACATAACTTCTAGATATTCCCATTTCTTTAGCAATTTCTTTTTGTGTAACTTCTTTTTGATCTCCAAGTCCATATCTTTTAATAATAATATCTTGTTCTCTATTAGAGAGAACTTTAAAATAATCCTTTAATAAAAAGATATTATCTTTTTTATGAATATCTAAAGCAAAATCAGGTTTTGGTGTTTTTAAAATATCTAAAAAACTAATTTCATTGCCATCTTTATCAAATCCTACAGATTCATTAATACTAATGTTTTTACTATTTTTTTTATCGGAGCGATAGAACATAAGAATTTCATTTTCAATACATCTTGCTGCATATGTTGTTAGTTTCGTTCCGTGTTTATACGAAAAATTATCAATTCCTTTAATGAGCCCAATGGTTCCAATACTGATAAGATCATCGGCGTCTTCTGTATGATGGTCGTATTTTTTTACAATATGGGCCACAAGTCTTAAATTGTGTTCAATTAGTTTGTTTCGTGCATCTTCATCTCCATTTTTCATTCTTTCTAAATATATTTCTTCCTCTTCTTTAGAGAGTGGTTCTGGAAAGATATTATTGGAATATGCTGCTGTGAAAAGATAGAAATCCTTAAACAATAATTTTAATAATTTAAACAAAAAATCACATCCTCAATAAAATATATGAAAACTATTAAGAAATTTATTTTGTCCATAAAAAAATTTTAGATATGCTCTAAAATTTGTAAAAATATATACATTGTACATAATGTTCCGAATAAAACAGTTACAATTGTAAGTAAGAATGCGTTAATAAAACCGCCTCTCGTTGTATGATGATTTTCTTCATTTTTATATACAAGTGTTTTTGGTTTTTCTTCATAAGATTGATTTGTCATTTTTGTATTTTGCTCCATTAATGTATTCTCCCTTGCATTTCCATATAACATTCTCGTTTCCACAGCTTCTATATACATTCTTTTAGCGTTTTCATCTAATGGTGGGGTTGTAGTTTCAAACATCATTTCTATAACTTGTTTGTAATCTGGTCTATATTGTCCATTTTCCATAGTGATTTGCTCCATTAATGTATCTAAATAAAAACTATCCATGTTAGATTTCTCTTTGATATCAATTGGTGTATAAATATCAACAACACTTCTAGGTATAACGCTTTTATTATCTTCAAATGTAGTAGTTCTAACCCTTGATATATATATATTGCCATCACTTCTTAAATTTGCTTCATACATGTTGCCATTTTGATCTCTTCCTAAACCATCAGCTGTATATTCCATCAATAAATGATTTTTTTCAGCATACCATCTAAGTGCATCTAGAGTAGGGGATACAGTTTCTAAAATAAAAGCATCGTTTGGTTTGGTTGATCGTGTTACAGTCTCAAAATGAATTTCCTCTTTTTCTTTTTCTTGTAACATCCTATAATTGCTTTCGATTGTATCTTGCACTAGAGTATCTAATTTTTGGGAAGCTGTTTGATTATATAAATTTTTCAGTTGCTTTTCAATAGACTGATTAGGATCCATCTGTTTTAAAGTAATATTTTCTTTTGTATCTGTTGTAAGGTTTGAAAGAACCGTTCCATCATCTCTTTCTATTTGTGTAAGATGAGAATGGTCTTTTGGTTTTGTCACTTTACTTTCGTCATATAATGCCAGTAAACTTTCAATTTCTTTTGAAAAATATTGCATATTTGAGAAGGTATCCGTATTTTCATTTCTGATAATAACATCAAAATCATGGATAGCCGAAAGTAAATCTGTCTTAGATTGAAATCCTCCATGTATAATTTTTTCTTTTGTTTGTGTTAAGAATGCTTGAATGGTTTTCTGTGTATCCAGCATAGGCACATCGTTCGTGCCATTGTTAGTATTCTCATTTTTATGTTTCATATTATCACCAATTTTATTATATCATATTTTCCTATTTTTAGCATATATAATTGTGAAAGGTATTTATATAAAAGTACTTGACAATACAAGGTAGCTTGTGTAAACTAGTAGTGTGAGGTGGTTTATGAACACACAATTTAAGAAGGGAGTACTTGAACTCATTGTTCTTTGTTCTGTGGCGAAAAAAGATAGGTATGGGTATGAACTTACACTAGAAGTTTCTAAGGTGGTAGATGTCAACGATGGAACGATTTATCCACTTTTAAAAAGGCTGACAAATGAAAAGTATTTTGATACATATCTAGTCGAATCGAAAGAAGGTCCACCAAGAAAATATTATCATATCAATGAAATAGGAAGAAAGAGAATGAAAGAGTTGATTCAAAATTTTCTCATTTTTTCTGAAAGTGTTACTACATTTATAAAGGAGTGTGAAGAGAATGACGAAAAAAACATTTTTGAGTAAATTAAGAAAAGATTTATCTATTTTAAAAGAAGAAGAACGAGAGGATATTATTAATGAATATAAAGATATTATTGAAGAAAAAGTAAAACATGGAAAAACAGAAAGTGATGCTGTTTTAGAATTTGGAGATTATGGAGTATTAGTAAGTGGAATTTTAGATGCCTATAAAATTAATGTGACTGAAAAAGATTCTAAAACAAAGGATAAAACCAAAGAAATATTAAGTACTGGAGAAGAAATGATTCGGAAAGGAGCTAAAAAATTAGCTGAAGAAGCGGATCGCATTGTTTCTGATATGAAATCTAGTCATACAGAAATTACTTTAGAGTTAATCTTTGAACTGATATTAAAAGGTCTTTGTTTTCTAATTATTATGTCTCTTTTAACCATTCCATTTCGGATATTTATGCATATAGGTGTGGGAATACTAGATTTTACATTTTTTCCGATTGATATGGTATTAAAAGTACTTTGGAAAATCATGATTGGAATTTTATATTTTGTTTCAGGAATTTTAATATGTTTAGCTTTTTTTAAAGATTATATAAAAAAACCAAATCAAACAATTGATAAACCTCAAAAAAAAAATAACAAAGTAAATAAGGCAATGGAGAAAAAAGTAGAACCATTAGAAGAAAATAGCCATTATGAATCAAAATTTTTTCATTTTTTGATTACAATTTTTTTAAAAATATTTATAATTGTTACATGCATTATCCCAATGACATGTATGATCATTTTCCTTTTGTTTTTATTTTCTTTTTCTATTTCTCTTCTTTGTAAGGGGCTTGATGTGATTGGTTTTTTAATAGGATCACTGGGAGGAATTGCTCTTTTGATTCTGTGTATAGATTTTTTATATAATGGTTTGTTTCATCACAAAAAAATGAACATATATCCATTTTTATTTAGTATTGTTATGATGGTTACAGGCTTTATTTTGACTATTGATTTTATAACAAGAATCGAATATATAGATACCCTTCCTAATGCGATTTTTAAAAAAGAATATGTATCTTATGATTATGTAATTCAAGGGAAAACTAAGATTGATGCTGACTATCAAAAGATAGATTTTAAAATAGATCCTACTTTAAAAGATGGTGAAATGAAAATTTTAATATATTATTACGAAGATTATGGTACACCAAGTGTTGAAACATATCAAGGGGATAATGAATTTTGTGTAGATGTATATCGTAATTCATATTTTGAAATGGGAAAAGTGATCAATCTATTTATTGATCATTTAAGAGAGAATCGAATTTATGATTATGGTGATTTATCTAATGTTGATATTAAAATTATTACTAACGAAAAAACGAAAAAACGAATCTATTTGGATTAAGTTTTTTTTTATTTATGGAAAGCAAAAATTAATTCTAGTTTTGTCGAAAGTGTATAAAAGTGTAAATAGGTGTGCTACATTAGATATGAGGTGAATGTATGTTAAATATTCATTTAGAATTTCGCAAAGGAATTTTATTTATTCGCTTACAAGGATTTTTATGTCAAAGTGAAATATATAAATTAAAAAAGTTGAAAACACTTTTAAATGATAATGGAATTTATCAAATTGTACTCAATTTGAAACAGATTGAAACGATAGATAACTATGGGATAGATGCCCTTTATGAAATATATCAGCTAGTCCAAAAAAAGAGTGGGAAAGTTCTATTTTGTATAGATCAAAATGAACGATTAGGAAATATTTTATTCCATAGTTATTTAAACAAATATATGAAAACAATTAGAAGTGAGATTGATGCTTTTCCAGTTATGATATTATAAAAGGAGAAGATGATATGCCACAAGAAGATTTGTTTATCTATGAGAATCGTAATTTGATTTACTCTATTGCTGCTAACTTTAAAAATTATCCAAACAAAGAGGATTTATTTCAAGTGGGTGCAATGGGACTGATTAAAGCATATCGAAAGTATGACCCTTCAATGAATGTGAAACTGACAACCTATGCCTATCCCTATATTTTAGGTGAAATGAAGAAATTGGTTAGAGAAGATAAGAGTATAAAAATTAGTAGAGAAATCTTTAAACTTTCTTTGCTCATTGAAAGGACGATAGTACTTCTTACACAAAAATGGATGCGAGAACCCACAATAGAAGAATTGTCTGATTATTTAAATATACCAGAAACATACTTGGTACAAGCGATGAAGTCTAATTACAAAACATGTAGTATGGATGAACCTATTCGTGATGAAGGGAAAGATATGACTTTATCGGATGTCATTCCATCAGGTCAAAAGGATAATTTGGATGATTTGATTTTGTTAAGACAGCAGCTTTCTTGCTTAACTCCGTTAGAAAGAAGACTTATTGAAAACAGGTACTTTAGTGATATGACACAATCAGAAACAGCAAAAAAACTTGGTATGAGCCAAGTACAGGTATCTAGAAAAGAAAATAAGATACTTACCAAAATGAGAAGTGGACTAGCTATATAAGAGTTTTTATGAAACTCTTTTTATTTTGTATAAGTCATTTAGAAAATATTTAAAAGCAGTAGGAAGGGAGTAGTTGTTTTCTAATTGCTCTAAAGAAGCCCAAATAAAGGAATCTTTTGGTTTTTCGGTTAAGAAAATAATAAAACCCTTCATATGCCAAATTTGATGAGTGAATATATGTTTGTATAAAGGAGTTTTTAATACTTTTTCAAAAGAATAAGGTATTTTGTTTAAATCAAACGAATTTTGTGAGTTGGGAAATTCAAATAGAGATGCAAGAATTCCTGTATTTTTTCTTTTTTTGATAGCGATTTTTCCTTTGTAATAAAATAGAAAAATAGTCATCTCAATTTCTTTTTGTGTTTTTCTTTTTTCTTTGATTGGCAAAAGATACATCTCTTTTTTTTGATAGGCAATGCACAAATTTTGAATAGGGCATATATTACATCTTGGGTGAGATGGAATACAAATGGTAGCACCTAATTCCATAAGGGACTGATTAAAGTCACCGCTTTCTTTAGGTATATATTCATTCAGTAAAAGCTCAATTTCCTTTTTCACTTTAGCATCGCTTATATTCTTATGACTGGCAATAACTCTTGATATTACTCTTAATACATTTCCATCCACTGCACTTACTCTCTCTCCAAAAGCAATGGAAGCAATGGCTCCTGCTGTATAGGGGCCAATACCAGGTAACTTTAAAAGTTCCAGATAAGAAGAGGGAAGTGAATGTAAGTCTTCGCTTATTAATTGTTTAGCACATTTCTGCATGTTTTTAACTCTACTATAATATCCAAGCCCCTCCCATAATTTAAGTAGTCTCTCTTCTTCTATTTGACTTAAAGCATCAAGAGATGGGATATTTTCAATAAATTTTTTAAAATAAGGAATGACGGCTTCTACTTTTGTTTGCTGTAACATAATTTCTGAGACCCAGATTTGATAGGGATCTATTGTTTGTCTCCAAGGTAAATCTCTCTTATTATTTTTATACCAATCCAAAAGCGGATCAATCATTTGTTCTATATTTTTATTTTTCATTTTTCATCACGACTCAATTGTAAAATAAAATAAAAGAAAAAGCAAATTTTATAACATAAATCATAGATCTTATATTTTCTATTGTATAAAAAAAAAGAATTCTATCATAATAAGAGTAGGAGGAAATTTATGGAAAAAAATAAATATAAGGATTTAGTAAACCGCCATACTCCCAAAGAAAATATACTAGGTAATGGAGTTACTGCATTTTTAATAGGGGGATTTATGGGAATGCTTGCAGAATTTTTCATTGAGTTTTATTCTTATATTCTTCGCATCAGTTCGAAAGAAGCTGCAACATTTATGATAGTTACTTTTATTTTTGCTGGATGTTTATTAACTTGTCTAGGCTTTTTCGACAGATGGGTAGGAAAGGCAAAGTGTGGTCTTATTATTCCAATTACAGGGTTTGCTCATGCTATGCAAAGTGCTGCTTTGGAATATCGAAAAGAAGGATTGGTTACAGGAATCGGAGCCAATATGTTTAAATTAGCGGGATCAGTTATTATATATGGTGTTGTGAGTGCTTATGCATTTGGATTATTAAGAATTTTACTATTTGGGGTGCAATAATGACGAATCAATATGATAATGTATATATAAATGAAACCGCTACCATCGTAGGCCCTTATGAAAAAAAGGGACCTTTAAATTCATACTTTGATAAAGGGTATGATGATTTATATTTTGGATCCAATACCTGGGAACAGGCAGAAGTAAAATTAATCGAAGAAAGTGTAGATATTTTACTTTCTAAAGCCCAAAAGACAAAATTTGATGTAGATGTACAGATTAGTGGCGATTTATTGAACCAGCTTTCTGCTTCTAATTATGCAGCTGCAAGAATAGCAATTCCTTTTTTAGGTGTATATAGTGCCTGTGCAACAAGTGTAGAAGCACTGATTGTAGGTGCTAATATGATAGAAGCTGGGCAGGCCAAATCGGCTGTTACCTCTGCTTCCTCACATAATAATGGGGCAGAAAAACAGTTTCGATATCCTGTTGAATATGGAGGACCTAAACCTAAAACAACAACATTTACAGTAACGGGTGCCGCAAGTGCTTATCTTTCTTATAATAAAAAAGGAATACGTATTGAAAGCTCTACAGTTGGTACTGTTAAAGATTTAGGCGTAAAAGATGTGTTTCATATGGGGGCTGTGATGGCACCAGCAGCAGCAGATACCATTTATAAACATTTAAAAAATACCAAACGTAAAGTTGATTATTATGATTTAATTGTGACAGGTGATTTAGGAATTTATGGTAAAAGAATTTTAAAAGATTACATGTCCACTGAATATGGAATTACACTTAAAAATTATGATGATACAGCTTGTATGATTTATGAAGAAGGCAATAAAGAAGTCTATGCAGGAGGAAGTGGACCTGCCTGTGCACCTTTGGTTACTTATAGCTATATATTTGATCAAATGAAAAAAGGAAAATATAAGAAAATCCTTTTAATCGCTACAGGAGCTTTACATTCTCCTACTATGGTAAATCAAAAATTATCAATTCCGAGTGTTGCTCATGCGATTGGATTGGAGGTTATTGAATGAATTATGTAAATGCATTTTTATTTGCTGGAATCATTTGTTTTATAGGTCAGCTTATTTTAGATAATACCAAACTAACACCAGGACATGTAACAACTATTTTCGTAGTTGTTGGAGCATTTTTAGATGTGTTTAATATTTATGATAAATTGGTATTATGGGCTGGTGGTGGAGCCCTTGTTCCTATTACAAGTTTTGGGCATATGCTGATTCATGGTGCCATGCAAGGAGTTGGGGATTATGGTTTTATGGGACTATGTGTAGGTATGTTTAATTTAACCTCGGCTGGAATTATGTCAGCGATTGTCATTTCCTTTTTTCTCTCACTTATTTTTAAACCAAGGGATTAGATTTTATTTGTATAAAAGTGATTAACAAAAGATAGGATTTATAATGGTATTTTAAATCCTTCTTTTTTTATAAAAATGGACTTTTAAAAAGAACAGTAAAAATATGAAAGTATGTTATAATAGAGGCAAGGAGGTAGCATATGACAGCACATATAGAAGCAAAAAAAGATGATATTGCCAAGGTAGTCATTATGCCAGAAGATCCTAAAAGAGCAGAGTTTCTTGCTCAAAAGTATTTAGAAGACTATAAATGCATTAATATGGTAGGTGGAATTCTAGGATTTACTGGTATATTTGAGGGAAAAAGAGTAACCATTATGGCCTCTTTGATGGGGATGGCTAGTATTGGCATATATTCTTATGAATTATATAAATTTTATGATGTAGATACAATTATTCGAGTTGGAAGTGCAGAGGCTAATGATCCTAATTTACGATTATATGATATTTTATTAGTAGATGAATCTTACTCTGATTCTAGTTTTGCGAAAGTACAAAATGGTAGCAAGGAAAATACACTTACTCCTTCTGCTATATTAAATGATGAAATCATAAAAGAATCTTTAAAAAGAGAAATTCCTCTTACAGTTGGTCGTGTTTATTCGACTGATGTTCTTTATAGTAATGAAAAAGATCCTAAAAAAATGTTTACAGAATATGGTTGTTTAGCTACAGAAATGGAAAGTTTTGCTCTTTTTCATCATGCAAAATTATTTGAAAAAAATGCAGCATGTTTATTGACTATTTCTGATCATGTTTTAAAAGGTGAGCAAACAACAAGTGAAGAGAGCGAAAAATCTTTTCTTACCATGACTGAACTTGCTCTTCATGCGTGCAAAGGATAAATATGAAATATAAAAAATACTCAATGGGATCTTATCAATTACATACCATTTGTACTAACAAGTTTAAAACAATTACAATTCGCGTAAATTTTAAAAGAGAAGTGACAAAAGATGAAATTACAATTCGTAATTTATTAGCAGATATTTTATTAAAATCTACTAAAAAATATCATACAGAAAGATTAATGAATATTATTGTAGAAGATCTTTATGGTATGAATTTTACAGGATATACGACCATATCAGGAAGATATAATATTATCAGTTTTGATTTTACATTTTTAAGTGAAAAATATACAGAAAAAGGAATTTTAGAAAAAACAATTTGTTTTTTAACGGATCTTTTATTTGAACCTAATGTAGAAAAAGGGAAGTTTAATGAAGGAAGTTTTAGACAATCTAAAAATATGATGAAACTTATGATTGAAAGTTTAAAAGAAGATCCAGATCGATATAGCCTTACACGTGCATTAGAAGAAATGGATGATCAAAGTCCATCTTCTTTTCGCACTGATGGTTATATAGAAGATTTAAAGAGGATTGATGAAGGAAATTTATATCAATATTATAAGAGTGTTATAACAAAGGATATTTTAGATATATTTGTGATTGGCGATATAGATAGCCAAATAAGAGAAATGATAGCTAGTAAATTTTCGATACATACTTTTAAAAAACAAAGTAAGACACACTATATTACGGATGCAAAGACCCGATTTAGAAGTAAGAAAGTAAAGGAGGAATCTACATATAACCAAAGTAAGCTTGTAATTGGAGCCAATTTAGTAGGAATGACTCCATTTGAAAGAGAATATGTCAGTTATGTGTATTCCTTTATTTTAGGAGGGGGAGCAGACTCCAATCTGTTTAAAAATTTAAGGGAGGAACATTCTCTTTGTTATTATATTTCTTCACAAATATATAGACTCAATGGACTTTTAATGATTCGCTTAGGACTTGATAAACAAAACATTCCTAAAGCTATTACCCTTATCAAAAAAGAACTAAAGAAAATGGAAAAGGGGAATTTTTCTGATGAGGATCTTATGAAATCACAAGTGACTTATGTTTCTAGTTTGAAAGAGGTCATGGATCATCCTCATACTATTTTAAATTTATATGTTTCTAGAGAATATTTACATTTAGATTTACTGGAGGAGCGTATTTTAAAAATTGGGAAAGTGACGAGAAAACAAGTGCAAGCATTTGCCAAAAAAGTAAAAATAAATACCATTTATGCATTAGAAGGGACTGTTGCTAATGAAGAAAAAAGTATTGAGTAAATTAGATCTCACTTTGTATGAAGAAACACTTTCTAATGGACTTACTATATACATGATTCCTAAAGAAGGAAATAATGTATATGCTACATTTACAACCAAATATGGTTCTAAAACCAACACATTTATTCCAATTGGAGAAAAAGATATGAAACATGTCCCAGATGGAATAGCTCACTTTTTAGAACATAAAGTATTCGAACAGAAAGATATAGATCCCTTTTCTTTTTTTGGGGCAAGAGGTGCAGATGCGAATGCTGCAACTTCGAATGATAAAACCACCTATATGTTTTCTGGAACGAACGCATTTGAAGAAAATATACAATATTTGTTAGATTTTGTACAAAGTCCTTATTTTACAGATGAAAATGTTGAAAAGGAAAAGGGCATTATTACAGAAGAAATTTTAATGTATGAAGACAACCCCTTTTCAAAATTATATGAAAAAAGTCTTTATAATACATTTGTAGAAGATCCTATTAGACTTCCTGTTGCAGGAACAATTGAAAGTATTTCTAAAATTACCAAAGAAATGCTTTATACTTGTTATCATACATTTTATCATCCCTCCAATATGTTTTTAGTTATTACAGGGAACATAGATGTTGATAAAACAATTGATTTGATCCGTAATAATCAAGAAAAAAAACATTTTGATAAGGGATTTTCTATCCAAATAAAACAAGTAGATGAACCTTCTATCGTTGCAAAAGAAATGGAAGTCATTTCAATGAATGTAACCATTCCTAAAGTATCTGTGAATGTTAAAATTCCCATTCAAGAAATTAAAGGACATTCTCTATTTTTGATTCGTTCAGCCTTATTTCATTTTTTTAATAGTAAATTCGGGATTACTAGCAAGTTTACAGAACAGTTAAAAGAAGATTCTATTATAAGTGAAGATTTGGCTATTAATATGGTTCGTTCAGATTCTTATTTTGTATTTATGGTAATTGGGGAGACGAATCATCCTACAGTATTGATACAAAAAATTAAAGAGGAATTAAAAAAATCTTCTATCACTTTAGAGGAATTTGAAAGAAAGAAAAAAGTTCTTATGAGTTCCTATATTTATATGAGCGATAATATATATAGTTTAAATAGAAAAATTGTTGATAATCTAATTAGTTATGGAAAAGTCATTGAAGATGTTAAGGAAATGAGTGAGTTTACATATCATACATTTGAGGATATTATAAAACAGGCAGATTTTAAAAATATCTCTATTGTTATAATTGATAAAAAATAAAAGAAGCAAAGAAGCTTCTTTTTAGTTATATAATTCTTGTTTTAATTGTTCAATATTTTCATTCATAATTGTGATATAATCTTTGTTATCTTTTCTATCTGTTTCATTTAGGGTAGAGAGAGTATTTAAATTTAATGTTTCTATACCTGTTTTTTTCATTAATTTTTCAATCGTATGATTTACAGATTCTCTATCTTTTGTAAAAATATAACGAATTTGACCAGCATAAATCATTTTTTCAACATCACTAATTGTTTTTTGGGTAAGATTATCATTTTCTTCTAATGAAATAACCGTAAAATTATACTTTTCTAAAAATTTGAAAAGGTCACTTGAAACAACAATTGTTTTACGGGTGCTGCTTTCACTTACTAACTTAAATTTTGCATCTAGATTAGAAATCTCTAGTTTGAGAGCATCATAATTATTATTAATTTCTTCCTTTAGATAATGATTACTAATATATTCATCTAATCCATTTCGGATATTTTGAGCAAGCATTAAAAAATTAGAAGGATTTAGCCATAATTCATTAATGTCATTGGTATATTCCATACTCATTGTTGTATCTATAATTTTGATATTTTCATTATAATTCATCATATTTACTACATAATTTTTTTCCTTTTCTAATAACCCATTAAAGATAAAAAGGCTTGCTTTACTATAATCTTTCATTTGCTTATTTGTTAGTTTATAATGATCAATAGAAACACCATCTGGATAAATACTTTGTATTTGACTGTGTTTTCCATAAAGACGTTTGGTGATATATTCTATTGGATAATTTGTTGTATAAATTTCAATGTCCTCTAACATATCCCTTTTAAAACAGCCTGATGTTATACATAGCAGCATAACTATCAATATTAGTTTCATTTTCATTTTATTTTTCCCTCCTTGGAACAGGATCATATCCTCCTTTATGAAATGGGTTGCATTTAAAGATTCTTTTTAAGGTGAGAAAAGAACCAATAAACGCCCCATATGTATCAATTGCCTGTATTCCATAATTTGAACAAGTTGGTATATAATTACAATGATTATGAAAATTACCAGGAATTTTTTGATATAATTTTATGATTTGAATAAGTAATGTTTTCATATTCTAACACCTTTTTCATTATACTAAAAAAAAATATAAATGTAAATTAGTTATACAATTTCAGGAAAAAAATATTTATGCCTCTCTTTCTTCTATAAAATAAATAAATTAAGTTTGATGAATTTACATATAGCTGTATACATAGTATAATATTATGCGGAGGAATAACATTATGAAAATATTAGATGATCTTGGTGTAAAAGTGAAAGATGTATACCTGTTTGAAACAGCTTTTACACATACCTCTTATGCAAATGAGAAAAATGTAGAAAGTTATGAGAGATTAGAATATCTTGGCGATGCCATTTTAGAAATGATCATGAGTGAGTATTTATATAAAAATACCAATTATAATGAAGGAGAAATGACAAAACAAAGGTCTCATTTTGTTTGTGAAAATGCTCTTTATGAATATTCAATGAAACTGGAATTTAATGAATATTTAAAATTAGGTAAAGGGGAAGAAGAAAATGGAGGAAGGTATCGTAAGGCCATTATCGCAGATGTCTTTGAGGCCTTTATGGGAGCTTTATTTTTAGATCAGGGGATTGATATTGTTAAAAAATTTATGTATACCTATATATTTCCTATGATTGAAAATCATGAAATAGATTCCTTTCATGATTATAAGTCTGTTTTACAAGAACTTGTTCAAACAGATAAAAAAAGTTTAGAATATCATTTAATCAAAGAGGAAGGACCAGCCCATAATAGAACTTTTACCATAGAAGTAAAAATTAATGGCATTGTTTATGGGATTGGAAAAGCTCATAGTAAAAAAGAAGCGGAGCAAAAAGCCGCTAAAAATGCACTAAAGAAAAGTGTACAATAATATTAGATTGAAGGAGTGATAAAATGGGAAGAGCATATGAAGTTAGAAAAGCAAGTATTCAAAAAACGGGAGCTGCAAAATCAAAGTTATATTCGATGTATGCAAGAGAAATTTATGAAGCCGCTAAAACAGGAGGGATTGAATTAGAATCGAATGCCTCTTTAAAAAGATTGGTAGAAAAAGCAAAAAAGGAACAAGTACCCGCAGATATTATAAAAAGAGCCATTGATAAAGTGGGAAATGGTGCCGATGAATCTTATACATCTGCTTATTATGAACTATTTGGGCCAGGCGGATCTACGCTTATTGTAAAGTGTTTGACGGATAATGTGAATCGTAGTATTAGTAGTATTAGAACTGTTATCAATAAATGTAAAATTAAAATGGGAGCTGTTGGAAGTGTTTCTTATATGTATGATTCTTTGGCTATTGTATCTGTGAAAGATATGAGTGAAGAAGAAGTAATGGACGCTCTGATTGAATCTGATATTGATGTAAGTGATATAGAAAAAGAAAACGAAGAAGTTGTTATATACGGAGATCCTAAGGATTTGTTTGCTATAAAAGAGGCCATTTTAAATAAAAAATGTGATGCTACTTTTGAGATGGATGAAATAACGATGTTACCAAAGGAGAAAGTAAAATTAACAGGTGAAGACAAAGCTTGCTTTGAAAAGTTAGTTGCGATGTTGGAGGATATAGAAGATGTGCAACATGTATATCATAATGTAGAATAGGAGATTTGCATGTTAGATACTAATATAAAAGGCCATTTTATTGAAAATAAAAATTTTAAAACAGTGTTTGTTGAATTGTGGATTCCCTATGTAGCAGAAAAAGATTATATTCCTTCCTGCTTTTTGCCATCTTTACTAGTTCATACCAATTTATTATATCCAAAGGAAGAAATATTCCAAAGAAAGCTACTTGAAAAAAACATTTTAGAGATAAGCTGTGGGAAAAGAAGTTGTGGGAAAAATTCCTTTTTTATTTTCACATTAACAATGCCAGATCAAACATTGATAGATTTATCGGAAATAGAAGAGGGAATTCGTTTCTTTTTTAGTACTGTATATGAACCTAATATCCAAAATCATCGTTTTGATGAAATTCAGTTTGAAAGAGTTAGAAGTAGACTAATAACATCTATCCATAATGCAAAAAAGGATATAGACGAGTTTGCTATACAAATGGTTATGGATGAAGTGGATGAAGAAGGGTTTCTGAAAGAAAGCCTTTTTCACCATATGGAAGATGTGCAGTATATGTCTAATGATGAAGTTGTAAATTTTTATGAAAATAAAATTCAAAAAGTAAGGCCATTTGTATTTACAATTGGTAATATCGAAAAAGAGAAAATTGAAAAAGTAATTGAAGAACAACTCTATAAGCGAAATGTAAAACCCCTACAAATAAAAAAGGAGTATACAGCTTTTCTACCTTGTCATTTTAATACATATAAAGAGAAAAAAATAAGTAGGCCATATGCTCAATCCGTTCTTATTTTTGCCTATAAAATAAAAGATATGAAAGAAGAAGATCGTTTGCCATTATCAATACTCTCATCACTTCTTTCTTCCCAATCTTCAGATTTATTAATGAAAAATCTAAGAGATGAAAAGGGACTTGTTTATACGGCATATAGTAGAGTTTATGACCGATTTAATCTTCTTTTGATAGAGGCTAAAATTTATAGAGAAGCTTATGAAGAAGCAAAAACACAAATTTTTAAAACAATGGAGATATTAAAAAATGGAGATATTAAGAATCTATTACAAAATATAAAGGATCGTAGAAGGGTAAATTTAAAAAGGGGTTTAGATAATAAATTTGCTATTGTAAGTGATAGTATTGCACCAACACTTGGTTTTGGGATCTCTATGGAACAAAAATATCAGGATGTGTTAAAAATGACTGAACAAGATATTTCTAATCTCGCAAAAAGATTGAAACTAGAGCTTATTTATTTTGTAGAGGGTGATAAAGATGTGCATTAAAAAAATAACTTTAGAAAATGGACTAGATATCCTTTTTTATCAAGATACCAAAAAGCATACAACTTATGTGAATCTGATTACAAAATTTGGGGGAATGACATATCCTTTTATTGTCAAAGGCAAAAAATATCAATTTCGAAATGGAATGGCTCACCTTTTAGAACATCTTTTAATAGAAGCGAGTCCCTATGGAAATTTAGTACATCAATTTGGAGAAATGCAACTTAATGTAAATGCTACTACTTATATCAATCGTACAGAGTATTATTTTAGTGGTACAGAGAAAATAGAGGAAGCTCTACCAATGTTATTAAAGGCAGTAAACGATTCCCACTTTTCGAAAGAGATGTTAGAGAAAACCAAGGATGCAATTTATGAAGAGATTCGAATGGGAAAGGATCATAAATACAGAAAACTTTTTGAAATGCAAAATGAAAATCTATTTCACAACATTTCTTATATCAATAGTATAGGAAGCATTGAAGATGTTAGAAGTTTTACTTATGAAGAGGTAAAACAGTGTTACGATACTTTTTATAATTTCTCAAATCAGATGTTAGTTATTGCTGGGCATTTTGATGAAAATAAATTGTTAGATATTATAAAAACCACCTGTAAGGGAATGAGAAGACCTTATATTCCGTTTGTTTTAGAAAAAAAAGAGGAACCAAGAATAGTAAAACAAAAAAGTAGCACCTCTTATATGCCCATCGGAAGACCAATCATTCAGTTATCTTATAAAATATCTGTTAAAAATTTAAAAAGTAAACAAAAGCTTGCTTTAGATTTTTATCTGATTTATTTTATGAGAATGAATTTTGGATCTATATCTAAATTAGGACAAAAAATGCAAAATGAAGATACCACGATTGGACCTATTCATTTTTCTCATTTATGGTTAGAGGATATACTTATTTTGGTGATAGATGCGATATCAGAAAAGGAAAAACAGTTTATTACATCTATTTGTAAGCAAATGGAAAATCCAATTTTTGATAAAGAATTATTTACCTTATATCAAAAAGAAAGTTATATTGATATAGGCCTTCGTGAGGAAAATGTATATAGTTATATTACTCCTTATTTAGAAAATGTATTTTCCTTTGATTATCCATATCCAGATACTTTAGAACAAATTTCAGCTTATTCATTTGAAGAATTTAAAAAAATGATTGGGAATTTAGATTTTGCAAATTACACAGTGTGTAAAATAAAAGATATAGAAAAAGGGTAAACTTTTTCCAATATATAGAACACCTTGAAAAAGTACAAGGTGTTTCTTTTATGTCAAAAATTTCATTTGAATCCTATTATGTTTTCAAAAGATCTATTTTTTTTGTATGATATTTGTTATAATAAGCATAGGGTGTTATTATGAAAAATATATATGATATATCATTTGAAAAGTTAGAAACCTATTTTACTGATATAGGTCAAAAGAAATTTAAAGCAGTTCAAGTTTATGATTGGCTTTATAAAAAAAGGGTAACTTCTTTTGAAGAAATGACAAATATCAAAAAAGAAATCATAAATCATCTTAAACAGAATTTTAGCATACAAATACCAAAGATCATAAAAAAAGAAGAAGATGTAGATGTTATTAAGTTTTTGTTCGAGTTATCAGATTATCAAAAAGTAGAAGCGGTTTTAATGAAACATGATTATGGGAACAGCCTTTGTGTATCAACTCAAGTAGGATGTAATATGGGATGTTCCTTTTGTGAAAGTGGGAGACTCAAAAAAATCAGAAATTTAGAAGTACATGAAATGGTTGGACAAATTTTGGCAATCGAGAGGATTATAAAAGTTAGAATTTCTCATGTTGTATTGATGGGAATTGGAGAGCCTTTTGATAACTATGATCATATTATAGACTTTATCCATATTATCAATAGTGGCAAAGGAATTGCTATAGGTTCTAGACATATTACTGTATCAACTTGTGGAATAATACCTAAGATTAAAAGATTTATAGAAGATGGGAAACAAGTAAATTTAGCAATATCCCTGCATGCTCCTAATAATCAAATCCGAAATCATCTTATGCCAATTAATAAGGTTTATCCAATAGAACCTTTAATGGAAGTGCTAAAAGAATATACAGAAAAAACGGGTAGAAGACTAACTTTTGAATATATTTTATTAGATGGAATCAATGATCAAGTGCAGCATGCATTAGAACTGGCTAAACTGGTTCAAAATATGAATTGTTATATCAATTTGATTCCTTATAATGAGACAAGTCATTTACAGTATAAAAAAAGTAATCAAACATCTATTATGCATTTTTATGATATTTTAAAACAAAATCATGTAGCAGTTACCATTCGAAGAGAATTTGGAAGTAAAGTTTCAGCTGCATGTGGCCAGTTAAGAGCAAATTATGAGGAGGGAAAATAGTGGATTATTATTATTTAACAGACCCTGGAAAAGTAAGGGACCACAATGAAGATAGTGTCATTATCAGTGAGAATCGCAATGGAGAAGTTTTTATGGCTGTCGCCGATGGAATGGGTGGTCATAAAGCTGGGGAAGTTGCCTCATCTATTGCAATTTCACATATCGGTAAACGATTTAAAGAGATGGGAAGTGTTGGTAATAAGGAAGACGCGATTGCCTGGATTAAAGAAGTTGTAAGTGAAGCTAATAATTTAATTTACAAATACACAGAAGAGCACCCTGAATCAGCTGGTATGGGTACTACACTTGTGTTAACAATTTTAGCGAAAGATTTTTTACTTTTTGGAAATATTGGAGATTCTTCTGGATTTGTTATCAAGGGAAAAAGACTACATAAAGTAACTACAGATCATACACTTGTAAATTTACTTGTAAAGTCTGGTGAACTTACAGAAGAAGAAGCAAAAGATCATCCAAGAAAAAATGTTTTAATGAAGGCTCTTGGAGCCCAGCAAGCCGTTGAAATGGATATTGTTGATATTGAAACGGATATAGAAGGCATTTTACTTTGTAGTGATGGACTTACAAATATGTTAGAAACAGAACAAATTGAAAAAGTCTTAGATAGTGATTTAAGTTTACAAGAAAAAGTAGGGAAACTAATATATAAAAGTAATAATAGGGGTGGAAGTGATAATATATCTATTGCTTTATTAAAGAAGGAGACTGTGTGATATGATTGTAAAAGGACAGAAAATAAATGATAGGTATCAAATTCTTAGAATGATTGGTGAAGGTGGTATGGCCAATGTTTATCTTGCCCATGATATCATTTTAGATCGTGATGTGGCTGTGAAAGTTTTAAGAGGAGATTTAGCAGGAGATGAAAAATTTGTAAGAAGATTTCAAAGAGAAGCTATTTCAGCTTCTTCTCTATCACATCCTAATATTGTTGAGATGTATGATGTGGGAGAGGATAATGGTTCTTATTTCATTGTTATGGAATATGTAGATGGAAAAACTTTAAAAAATTTAATTAAAAGAAGAGGACATTTAACATTATCAGAAGTAGTTGATACAATGCTTCAGCTGACTTCTGCTATAGCTTGTGCACATGATTCTTATATCATCCATAGGGATATAAAACCACAAAATGTTTTAATTTTAGATGATGGAACTGTTAAAATCACTGATTTTGGAATTGCTATGGCTTTAGGTAGTAATGAACTAACGCAAACCAATTCTGTTATGGGATCTGTTCACTATCTACCACCAGAACAAGCAAATGGTAGTGGATCTACTATAAAAAGCGATATTTATTCTTTAGGAATTTTAATGTTTGAGCTTTTAACAGGGAAGATTCCCTTTAAAGGTGATAATGCTGTAGAAATCGCTATCAAACAAATGAAAGAGCCTATCCCAAGTGTTTGCAAAATAAATGGAGAGATTCCTCAAAGTATAGAAAATATTATTTTAAAAGCTTGTGCAAAAAACCCAAAAAATAGATATGATTCAGTAACAGAAATGAGAAGAGATATATCACAGGCTTTGAGTGCTGAACATGCCAATGATGCCAGGATTGTCTATGAATATCCAGAACAAGATTTAGAAGAGACAAAAGTGATGGCTTTACCTAAAAATAAAAAGAGGCAAAAAGAAAATAAAGATGATAAAAAAACTAACAAGGCATTAAAAATTACGGCTATTATAGCTTCTATGCTCATCATTCTTTTGGCATTTATCTTTTTCCTTTTGCCAATGATTCGAAATGGTAAATCTGTAAAAGTTCCTGATGTATCTAATATGACCATCAAACAAGCGACAGATTATTTAAAAGAGCGCGGTTTAAAAGTAGAAGAAAAAAGACAAAAAAAATATCATGATAAAATAGATAAAAATATGGTGATTGAGACAGATCCTGGAAAAAATGCTAAGGTGAAAAAAGGAAGCTCTGTAACTTTAATTATTTCTAAAGGAACAGATAAACTTACATTAGAGGATTATACTGGTAAAAACGCTGAAGCCATAAAAAAAACATTAGAAGCAAAAGGATTTGTGGTAGTGATTGAAACAAAAAAGGTATCTGATATGAATCATGTAAAAGAAGGATCTATTATCGAACAGTCACATCAAAAAGGAGAGAAGATTTCTAAAGATGATATTTTTACTCTTTATGTTGCAGAATTTTATGTAGTATACCCTGATTTTGTAAAAGAAAAATGGAAAGAAGCGGATGCGAAAGATTTTTGTAATAAACATAGTATCAATGTAACCATTACTTATGAAGAAACATCTTCAGCAGAAGAGGGTGTTGTTATTAAACAAAATAGAACTGCTGGTGTTCAAGTATTTAGTGGTGCTAGTCTGCAATTAGTAGTTGCTAAAAAACCAGCACCGACTCCAAGTCCCACTCCATCTTCCAGTCCAACACCATCAGAAACACCTAAACCAAGTGCAAGTGCGGACCCTGTTTCATGATTGGACAAATTATCAAACAAGTTAGTAATGATTATACGGTTTTAAAAGATGGAAAAACATATATATGTAAAGCAAGAGGTAAATTTCGTAATATGAAGGTGATTCCTCTGGTAGGGGATTTTGTAAAGTTTGATATAAATCAGCTCTATATTACAGAAATTTTACCAAGAAAAAATGAACTTTTACGTCCAAGTATAGCTAACATTGATTTAGCCGTTATTATTACCAGTGTAAAAAGTCCTGATTTTAGTACAACTTTATTAGATAAATTGCTTGTGATGATAGAATATCATAATATAAAACCAATTATTATTTTTACTAAAATAGATTTATTAAATCAAGAGGAAAATATACAAATAGAATCTTATATTACCTATTATAAAAAAATAGGATATACTTGCTACATTAACACAGAAATAGAGAAAATTAAAAAAATTTTTAAAGGAAAAGTAAGTGTTTTTACAGGACAAAGTGGAGCGGGAAAGTCTACTTTATTGAATCGATTAGATAAAGATTTATCTTTAAAAACGAATGAAATTTCTAAGGCTTTAGGTAGGGGGAAACATACAACCAGGCATACGGAGTTACTTTTGATGTTAGAAGGAATGATTGCGGATACACCTGGATTTTCTTCGTTAGATTTAAGGGGCATGACAAAATTAGAGATTCGAGATCATTTTATTGATTTCAATATGTATAGAGATCATTGTAAATATAAAGACTGTCTTCATGATAGAGAAACGGAGTGTATCATTAAAGATAAAGTAAATTCTAAAGATATCTTACAGAGTAGGTATAATAATTATATAAAATTTATAAATGAATTAGATATAACAAAGATGAGGTAGTAGAAACTTTTTTAAGTAGATACTACTTTTTTTAGAGGTAATTTGCCGATTTTAACGAAAGTATGTTATAATATTTGAAGGTAAATTCGAAAGAAGGGGTTCTATGCAAGTAGCAATTTCCATACTATCTATCTCAGATGATATGAAAAAAATAAAAGAAATCGATTCTTTACATCCTGATTATATACATTTGGATGTTATGGATGGTATTTTTGTTGAAAATAAAATCGATTTTAATCATCTTACTTTGACCAATCCTTTAGATGTACATTTAATGGTTCAAAATGTAAAAAAGTATGTTGATATCTATGCTAAGATGCATCCTTCTTATATTACATTTCATTTAGAAGCTAAAAAGGATACTTGGTCAATAATACAATATATCAAATCTAAAGGAATCAAAGCTGGGATTGCTCTAAATCCTCAAACACCAATAGAGAGGGTAAAGCCTTATCTTAAAGATATAGATATGGTTTTAATAATGTCTGTAGAACCTGGAAAAGGTGGACAAACATTTATTATTGAAATGAAACAAAAAATAGAAATGTTGAAAAAATGGAAAAAGGATAAAAACTTTACTTATATCATAGAAGTAGATGGAGGAATTCATACTGATACTGCATATTTATGCAAAGATGCCGATATGTTAGTAGTAGGAAGTTTTATTACAAAACATAAAAATTCAAAAAAGGCTTTGGTTAGTATAAGAGAAAAAATAGAAAAACATGTGTGAAAGTTATAATCTTTTTGCATGTTTTATGATATACTATTGTAGTAGCATTTGAGGTGAAATAAATTCATGAATAAAATAAATTCGAATGAGGAATATAGAAATATTGTGTATTCTATTTTATGTAGTGAAGAATTTAACAAAATAAAAACAATTGAACATCATGGGGTATCGAGATTTGATCATTCTTTCAGAGTTTCTTATTATTCTTATAAAATATCTAAGTTTTTAAAATTAGATTATGTAGAATCTGCTAGAGCAGGTCTTTTACATGATTTCTTTTTAAGTGATGAAGAAAGATCTTTAAAGGACCGATTTATCTCTACCTTCACACACCCTAAAAAAGCAGTTATAAATGCGCAAAAGCATTTTGACTTAAATGAAAAAGAAAAAAACATCATTCATGCCCATATGTTTCCCCTTTATTGTTCACTTCCTAAATATGCAGAAAGTTGGGTAGTAAGCCTTGTAGATAAAGTTGTAGGAACATATGAGTTTACTAAAAAGTTTAGTTATAAATTAAGTTATATAACCAATATTTATCTTATTTTTATATTTAATACAATCAAATAAGTGTTTCACTTATTTTTTAAGTTAGGGAGCGTTTATGTTTAAAAAAAAAGAAATTTATATAATAAATGAGGAGATCTCTATGGAAGATAAAGAAAAGATAGAGATCGTTTTATCTTGGATTCCATCTATCATAAAGGTGGTGGTTGATCCCTTTCAAAAAACATTGGAAATACATTCAAAAAAATTGATTGAAAAACATATAATAGCAAACGAAATCGTAGCTTTAGGTTTTTCAGTATCTGAATCAAATAAAAAATATCGAAAATAAATTCCAAATATTCAAAATTATGATATAATAAATATACATTTATTTGTTCTCGTAGCTCAGCTGGATAGAGCAATCGCCTCCTAAGCGATAGGTCGGAAGTTCAAATCTTCTCGGGAACACCATTTGACATTAACCCTTATTTTATAAGGGTTTTATTGTGATTTGATGTTAATTTTTTTGTGATTATAAATTTTGAAAATAACCTAATATTCGTTAGAATTTGATGCAATATTTTACCATAACTAACAAGTAACTAACAAATTTCGTCAAAAAAAAGAAGTCAAGGAATGCGATTGACTTCTATGAACAAGTCACGAATGTTCTTATGTGTGTATGTTCCATCAGTTATATCTTGAATCTCATGACCTAGCATCATTTTCTTGCAGATTTGGTTTAAATTATATTTATCTGCTAGCGCTGCAAAGGTATGACGGCAATCGTGGGGCAAAAGACTCATATTGAGAGGGGTTAAAAAAGACTTGATCACCTCTAAAAGAGTGCTGTACGCTATTTTTTATCATTAATTTCAAATAGAAAAATATTATTTTTATTATAATACTTTTTTAAAATTGGTAATATCTTTTTGTGAACGGGGATTGTTCTATTAATACCAGCCTTAGTCTTTATTCCCCCCCCAATCATATATGGGTATTTTTCGTCAAAAAAACAATTTTTTTCTTGATTAACAAGAGTTCTGTAGGCCACATTCCTGTATAGATGTATACTAGCAGCATATCCCTATATAATGAAACACTTTCAAATTCCCACAGCATTTGTATTTCTCACTCTGAAAAGTTGCTATGAAGGCTTGATTTTATCTTTTATGCAAGAACTACATTTTGTGCTACATTATGTTTTCCTAGCAACTCAAGATCTTTACCAAACTCAGTTTAAAAAAAATTAAGGAAAAATCATACAATTATAGTAATTACACATAAAAAAGAGATTATGGATATAGCTGATAAGGTGATTAAAATTGAAAATGGATCTGCACAAGTGAAATAAAAATTTTACATGTTTAAAACTTACAAAAATAATGTAAGTTTTATTTTATATAGAATGGATAAATTTTGTTGGAAATATAAATAGAAGCAAGGATTTATGAAGAAAAAATAGAATATAAAAGTAAGGATAATTAGTGAAGATAGGAATATCTTTATTATATTTCAATATTGTAAGATATAGGATTTTGAATTCGTGATATAATAATATAAAATGAATTGGGGGAATTGGATGAAAAAAATATTAATTGTTGAAGATGATAAAAGCATTTGTAAAGAGTTATATAATTTATTAAAAACATCCAATTATGAACCATTGATTTTAGAAGATTTTAAAAATGCGATTGATGCAATATTAAACTTAGATTTAGATTTAATTCTTTTAGATATTAATATACCTTATCTTAATGGACAATTATTATTGCAAGAATTACGAAAAAAATCAAATATTCCTGTTATTATGGTTACAAGTAGAGAAACCGTTGCAGATGAGGTTTTATCCATGAGTTATGGTGCCGATGATTATATCACAAAACCCTATAATCCTAATATTTTACTTCTTCGAATAAATGCTGTGTTAAAAAGAGCTGGAAGAGAACAAGAAATCACTCTTTATAAAGATCTTTATATTCATGTTCAAAAAGGAACTATTAAAAGGAATGGTGTAGAAGTCATTTTAACCAAAAATGAAATGATTATATTTAATTATTTATTAACTCATCAAAATAAAATTGTAACGAGAGATGAGTTGATGACTGATCTTTGGGACAATCATGAATATATTAATGATAATGCTTTAACAGTCAATATTAGTAGGCTTAGATCTAAATTAAAAGAACTAGGTATAGAGGATATGATTGAAACAAGGAAGGGGATAGGTTATATTCTATTATGAGTTTTTTTAAATTTTTAAAAGAGAAAATGTATTTGATAGTTACATTTTTTATCCTGTATGGAATTCTTTTACTGATGTTTTTTGCCTTTAAACTATCAAGTTCTTGCATTGTTGCTATTACATTTCTTTTATTTATATTCCTCTTCAGTATTATTTTTATAGAATATTTTAGAAAGAGATCTTTTTATACAAATCTTTTAGATCATATTCATACACTTGATCAAGCTTATTTAGTTTTAGAAATGATTGATAAACCTACCTTTTTAGAAGGAATGATTTTATATCAAGCTCTTTATGATATTAATAAATCTATGAACGAAAATGTAAAACTTTTACAATTACAGATGAATGATTTTAAGGAATATATTGAAATGTGGATTCATGAAATCAAAATTCCAATTGCCTCTTTGTTTTTGACGGTACATAATCATAAAGATAAGTTTGATAAAAAAATATTAGAGCAGTTGAAAAGGATAGAAATTGATGTTGAGCAAGTATTATATTATGTGAGATGTGAAAATGCGGAAAAAGATTATCTTATTAGTAAAGTATCTTTAAACTGTATTATTAGAGATATTGCTCTTAAAAATCAAGATCTTCTCCTTGAAAATCAGATTGATTTTATTGTAGATGAGATACATACTTATATTTATACAGATTCTAAATGGTTAGAATTTATATTGAATCAGATTATCAATAATAGCGTGAAATATAAAAGAGATTTTATAGACTCTTATATCAAAATAATGATTAAAGAAACATTGGATCAAACCATTATAATCATTGAAGATAATGGAATCGGCATCCCCCTTTATGATATTTCGAAAGTATTTGAAAAATCTTTTACAGGATATAATGGGAGAATTAAGACCAAATCGACTGGAATGGGACTTTTTATTTGTAAAAATTTGTGTGAGAAATTAGGACATAAAATTAGAATTGAATCAGAGCAGGAAAAATATACAAGGGTATATATCACAATTGCAAAAAATCGATTTTATGATGTCATTACATAACATTACAAATTTGTAATGTTATGTAATATTAAAAGTGCGACAGAAATACAAAAATCTTTTATGATGGAATGGAAAGGAGAAATAGAATATGGAAAATATTTTAAGAGTTGACAAAATAGAAAAATATTATGGAAATAAATCTTCCCTGACAAAGGCAATTGATAATATGTCTTTTGAAGTAAACAGAGGAGAATTTGTTGCTATAATGGGAGCTAGTGGTTCTGGAAAAAGTACTCTTTTAAATGTAATTTCGACTATTGATCATGTTACATCAGGTCATATTTATGTGTTGGAAGAAGATATTACAAAATTAAGGGGAAATCGTTTGAATAAATTTAGAAGAGAGGAATTAGGATTTATTTTTCAAGATTTTAACTTACTAGATACACTTACAGCGTATGAAAATATAGCTCTTGCTTTATCTATTCAAAATATAAATGCAAGTGAAATTGATAAACGAATCCAGATTGTAGCAAATCAGTTAAATATTAAAGATGTTTTAAAAAAGTATCCCTATCAGATGAGTGGGGGTCAAAAACAAAGAGTCGCTTCAGCTAGAGCTATTATTACAAATCCTAAACTTGTGCTTGCTGATGAACCAACTGGTGCTTTGGATTCTAAATCATCTAAGATGTTACTTGAGAGATTCAATCATTTAAATCATGAGTTAAAAGCTACAATTTTAATGGTTACACATGATGCTTTTACAGCTAGTTATGCATCACGTGTGATTTTTATCAAGGATGGTAAAATGTTTCATGAAATTCATAGGGGAAATGATTCTAGAAAGGAATTTTTTGATAAGATTATTGATGTAGTAACTCTACTTGGTGGTGATTTAAATGATGCCCTTTAAATTATCACTTAAAAATATCAAGAAAAGTTTTAAAGATTATGCCATCTATTTTTTTACTTTAATTCTTGGTGTTGCTATATTTTATGTATTCAATGCAATTGATTCACAGACAGTTATGATGGATGTGACAGCTTCCACTAAAGAAATTATCAAATTAATGACAAGTATGCTTTCAGGTGTTAGTGTTTTTGTATCATTTATATTAGGATTTTTGATTATATATGCTTCAAGGTTTCTAATTAAAAGAAGAAATAAAGAATTTGGAGTATATTTAACACTTGGTATGAGTAAAAGAAAAATATCTATGATACTATTTTGTGAAACATTACTTATCGGAACAATATCTTTGATAGTAGGGCTTGCATTAGGATTTATACTTTCGCAGTTTATGAGTATGTTAGTAGCGAATATGTTTGATGCCAATATGACCCAATTTACATTTATCTTTTCCTCTACTGCATGTATCAAAACAATTATTTATTTCACAATTATGTATTTACTAGTTATGATTTTTAATACCATTAGTATTGGTAAGTGTAAATTAATAGAATTATTACATGGAAATAAAAAAAGTGAAAAAGTGAAACTTAAAAATCCTTTTTTATGTGTGATTATATTTTTCATTTCAGTGGTGATTTTAGGATATGCATATTATATGGTAACAATTGGATTTCAATCTTTAGATGCAGATAATATATTTAAACCTATTATTTTGGGAGTCATATCCACCTTTCTTCTTTTCTTTTCTTTATCAGGACTTATTTTAAAGATTGTAATGAGTAGAAAAAGACTATATTATAAAGGTCTAAATAGTTTTGTAATAAGACAAATTAGCAGTAAAATGAATACGACTGTTTTTTCAATGACTATTATTTGTTTAATGCTGTTTATTACCATTTGTGTATTATCTTCATCCCTTACTTTAAAAAATTCATTACAGGCAAATGTAAATAAACTAGCACCAGCTGATATTCAGCTTACAAAAAGAGTCAACATTAAAGAGCCACCAACAGAAGATGGATACACACTTGAACAAATTAAAAATTCAAAACTTGGAGTGATTGATTCATTAAAAGAAAGAAATGTTCACATAGATACATATTTCAAAGAAAGTGTAGATGTGAATATTTATCATACAGAATCTTTTACACTTGGAGATACACTAGGAAATCTTTTGAAGAGTATTCAAAAACAATATAAATTTTTAAAATATGATTCTAAAGAGGATATAATGAAGATAAGTGACTATAATCTTGTGGCTCGTCTTTATGGGAATAAAGAATATTCTCTAAAAGAAAACGAATATATGATTGTAGCGGATTTTCAGTCTATGATTACAGTTAGAAATATGGCTCTAAAAAATAATGAAAAAATTAAAATCTTTGGACATACTTTAACTCCAAAATATCAAGAGTGTAAAGAAGGATTTGTTGAACTATCTGCACAACATATAAATGGGGGAATTGTACTGGTTCCAGATGAAGTTGTTTTAGAAAATGATAAAGTATACAATATGGTTATAGCCAATTATAAAGCAGATACTAAAAAGAAAAGGGTAGAAGTAGAAGAAGAAATTTTGAAACAGGTTGAAGATTCACAAAATCAAACATTGTTATTTAATAATACAAGAATAGATATAATGGAAGCGAGTGTAGGGTTAGGGGCATTGGTTACTTTTATAGGTCTTTACCTAGGTATTATTTTCCTAATCAGTAGTGCTGCTATATTGGCTTTGAAAGAGTTATCTGAAAGTAGTGACAATCGTGAAAGATATAGAATGCTACGGAAGATTGGAGCAGATGAGAAATTGTTACACAGTTCTTTATTTAGACAGATTGCTATTTTCTTTATGTTCCCGCTATTACTTGCTATGATTCATTCTGTATTTGGTCTTATATTTTCTACTAAGATATTAGAAGTATTTGGAAATGATCAATTATTACCTTCTATATTTATGACAGCGATATTTTTAGTAGTGATTTATGGTGGCTATTTCTTAATTACTTATTTTTGTAGCAAAAATATAATAAAGGAGCGAAGTTAAACATGTTGGTTTATGATAATACAATAATAAAAAAGAAACAAAAGATAAAGACAAAGATTGGTTCTAAAAGTAGGAATGGTTATTTATATGATAAGGATTATAACAAGGATTAGCAAAATCTGCTAATCTCTTTCTTTATGAGTTATATTATTTCTATAAAAACTGCTATATTGCTATTTCCTTTGATAGCCTTACTATTTACGATTCCATTTATTTTAAATCAATATCATAAATATGGGTCAGTAAATAAGTTTAGAGTCTGTATTATCTATTCTTTTATTCTTTACATAATTACTATTTATTTTTTAGTCATTTTGCCACTTCCCGATAAAAATACATTTTTGCCTAAAGATAATATGGTGCGTATCGTTCCATTCGGTTTTATAAGAGATTTTATGAAGGAATCTTCATTTGTACTTACCGAACCCATGACATATTGGAAAGCAATACAAGAACCTTGTTTTTATACAGTTTTATTTAATATTTTTATGACTGTGCCATTTGGCATGTATTTAAGATATTATTTTAAATGTACATTAAAAAAGACCGTTTTATGCAGTTTTTTATTGAGTCTATTTTTTGAACTTACACAACTGACAGGTTTATATTATATATATCCTTATCCATATCGTATTTTCGATATAGATGATTTAATCACAAATACATTGGGTGGTACTATAGGATTTTATATGGTGGGTTTGATTAGTCGTTTTTTACCTACAAGAGATGAGATAGATCGAAAATCTATAGAAAATGGGAAAATTGTATCAGGACTTAGAAGAATTACTGTTTTTGGATTCGATTTTATTTTAAATATTTTTTTTACAGTATTGATAAGTATTGTTTATAGAGGGGCACATATTTTTCTTATAAGTTTTCTTTTATATTATATTGTTTATCCATATTGTACTTGTGGTACTACAATTGGAAGTCGATTTTTAAATGTAAGATTAGAATTTGAAAAAAATTCATTTTTAATGTTAATTTTTAGAATTTTATTTTTATATACATATTATTTTGGTATTTTAATGTTCATATTATATTTGATTCGATTTGTTAGTATTTATTTTGTTTTGGAAACATTAGAGATAATATGGATTTATATATTTGCAGCAATAGCCCTTTTTCTATTTTATTTAGTTAATATTGTTATTTTATTAAAAAATAGAACAATATATTATGATTGTCTTTTCAGGGTTCAATACAAAAGTGATATTGAAAAGAAGGCTAATTTATAAAGTTTTGAATTTTATAGGATGTAAATACACATTAAATCCAAATAAAATGTTTGATACATTTATGAAAATTTATTTATGTGTATTTTCTTTTTATATAATATTTGATATAATAAAAATATGCATGGGTGGTGGAATCGGTAGACACGCAGGCTTGAGGTGCCTGTGGACTAACGTCTGTGTGGGTTCAAGTCCCATCCCATGCACCATTGGGAAATCTGTTCTAACTTTTTAGAACTTTATATACAAAAAGTATCA
>CANPPW010000016.1 GCA_947576095.1 uncultured Mycoplasmatota bacterium
TTTTGAGTCACTTTTATTTAATTTTTTGTTTCACATCATTTACAAACGTACATTTTAAAAAAATATTTTAAAAACGTAAATTTTAATTTGGAATTCCGTTTTTAACTAAATAACGGAATTAAGTCTGATAATAGTATAATGGAATGTAAAATCAGGGGCGAATGAAATGAGTTTATAAAACTCTTGAATTTTAAATTTCATTGATTATAATAAGTAATACAAATAAAGTTCATCTTTATTTGTTATTAATAATATAAATACTGCAAAGAAACGGAAATAACCCCGTTCTTTTTGGCATAAAATAATAATTAATTTATGCCAAATAACAACCATCTTTTATCAACCTTATTTCCGTTTATAGCTCGAACAGCGGAAATAAATCCGAAAAAGAAACAAGTTTATAATAAAGCGGACTTTAGTTTAAAATTTACGAAATATTTTAAAAATGTGAATTTTAAAATGATATCCAGTATAAAATTAGCTATAAAAATTTTTCAAAGAATTGGTTCTTTTTTTTTTCAAATAGAATATATTTTTAGTAAAGTCAGAAAGGATGGATCAAATAATATGGAAACATTGAAAGTAAGATCAAAATCAAACCCAAATGCAGTTGCTGGCGCACTCGCAAATGTATTTAGAGAAAAAGGAACTGTTGAAGTGCAGGCAATAGGTGCTGGTGCACTGAATCAAGCAGTTAAAGCAATTGCAATTGCAAGGGGATTTGTCGCACCAAGTGGAAAAAATTTAGTTTGTATACCGGCCTTTACAGACATTTCCATTGATGGTGAAGAAAGAACAGCAATTAAACTAATTATTGAAAGTAAATGATATCTGGTGGTATCATTTTTTTATTTCAATTATTAGAAATTATAAGATGAATTAGACATAATGATACATTTTTTTTGAATAATAAGGATATACTAAATATGGTGATATTATGGAAATGGAAATGAATAAATACGCAGAATTAATCTTAAAAAAAGGAATTCAAATTCAGGTGAATGAACCATTATTAATTGTGTCCAGTGTAGAAAAAATCGAATTTGTTCGAATTTTAACACAAACTGCATATAATATGGGAATTAAGAAAATTGATTATTTACTGGAAGATGATATTTTAAAATATAAAGCATATCGAAATCTTTCAGAAGAAGAAATATCAGAAAGTCCTTTATTTGATAAAAGTAAACTAAAAAAATGTAGTGATGAAGGTGGATGTGTTATCTTTTTAGAGGGAGAAGACCCTGATTTAATGAATGATATTTCTCCTAATAAAATTGCAACTGCAAGAAAAGTAGGAGTAAAGTCACAGGGAGATGCTAAATTAAAACGTTCCAAATATATTATGCCTTGGGTTATCGTAGCAGTTCCAACGAAATCTTGGGCCGAGAAAGTATTTCCAAAAGCATCAGATCCGATTGCTAAACTATGGGAAGCTATTTTCAAATGCTGTTATATATATGAGGAGGATCCTTTAAAAACTTGGGAACAAAAAAAAGAAAGGGATGCAAAAAGAAGTGCTTATTTAACACAATTAAAATTAAAAAAGCTACATTATAAAAATAGCCTCGGAACTGACTTTCAAATAGAATTAAATCAAGGAACAATTTGGGAAGCTGCATCTACATGGAGTCCTAGTAAAAAAAGAGATCTTTTGGTAAATATTCCGACAGAGGAAATATTTACTTCCCCAAACTACAAAACTGCTAATGGTATTGTTTATAGTAGTAAACCCCTTATTTATAATGGGAATACAATTGAAAACTTTTATCTTGTCTTTAAAGATGGAAAAGTAGTAGAGTATCAAGCGAAAAAAGGAGAAGAAATACTTAAAAGCATATTAGAAACAGATGATGGATCTTCTTATTTAGGAGAAATTGCCTTAGTAGAATATCAATCACCGATTGCTCAATCAGAGATTTTATTTTATACTACCCTGTTTGATGAAAATGCGTCTTGTCACTTAGCTTTAGGTGATAGTTTTCCGCTATGTATAGAAGGGGGAGCAGAGTTAGATAAACAGGCCTTATTAGATAGAGGAATGAATCAAAGTGAAACACATGTTGATTTCATGATAGGAACTAAAGATTTATCTATTGTAGGAGAAGATGCGAACGGGAAAAAATACCAGATTTTTGAAAATGGTAACTTTGTTTTGGAAGATCTTGTATGATATCTTTTCATTTTGCTATAGTCATGCTATAATGAAAAAAAGAAAAGAGGTATAGCGTGGATGCTAATTTAAAAAGAGATCTAATTTTAGAACATTATAGTCACCCTTTACATAAAGGATTAATAGAAAATGAATCTTATATTAAAATAAATATGAATAATGAAAGTTGTATTGATGAAATTGATCTTATGTTTTTAGTAGAAGATCATAAAATTAAAGATATTCGATTTGATGGTGAAGCCTGTGCTATATGTACTTCATCTACTTCTATTATGATTGAAACATTACTTGGAAAAACAATAGAAGAAGCAAAAGAAATTTATCAAAATTATGAAAACATGATTGAAGAAAAAAATTTTAATGGAAATCTATTATCAAATGCCATTGTTTATGAGGATATTAGTAAGCAACCCAATCGTAAAAAATGTGCACTTTTACCATGGTGGGGTGTTCGTAAATTAATAAAGAATATAGAAAAATAATAAATGTATCATATTTTTTACAATAAATGATTATAAAAAAATATACGAAATTTCGTATGTTTTTTTGCATTCCTTATAGTATAATAAATATGGTGATAGAAATGCAGACAAAAATGTTAGATATAGATATTGTAAAAGAGATTTCACATTTGAAAAATGAACCAAAGTGGATGACAGATTTTAGGTGTAAAGCGTATGAATGTTTTAAAAATTTTCCCAATCCTTCTTTTGGGCCTAAGTTAAAAATTAATTTTGATGCAATTCACTATTATAAAAGAGTAGATGATAGGGTACATAATGACTGGAATAAAGTTCCTAAAAAGGTTAAAGAAACATTTGAATCTCTAGGAATTCCTGCTGCTGAGAAAAAATATCTAGGTGGCATCGGTGCTCAATTCGAAAGTGAAGTAATTTATCATAATATGCTTAAAGAACTTGAGGAAAAAAAAGTCATTTTTTGTGATACAGATACAGCTTTAAAAAAATATCCTGATTTGTTTCGTAAATATTTTAATAAACTTGTCAAATATAATGAAAATAAGTATACAGCCCTAAATGGAGCTGTATGGAGTGGAGGGACTTTTATTTATGTACCTCCCCATACTAATATTGATAGACCTTTGCAAAGTTATTTTCGAATTAATAGTAAACAAATGGGACAATTTGAAAGAACCATTATTGTTGTTGATGAAGGAAGTAATCTACATTATATGGAAGGATGTACAGCACCCACTTACACAGAAGACTCCCTGCACGCTGCTGTTGTTGAGATATATGTAGAGAAAAATGCATCTTGTCGTTACACAACTATTCAAAATTGGTCTGATAATGTATATAATCTTGTTACTAAAAGAGCAATTGTGGAAGAAGGTGGGATTATGGAATGGATTGATGGAAATATTGGTTCTAAGGTGAATATGAAGTATCCTTGTTGTATCCTACACGGCAAAAAAGCGAAAGGAAATTGTATTTCTGTTGCAGTTGCCAAAGGTGTGCAAAGACAAGATACAGGAGCTAAAATGATCCATTTAGCACCTTTAACAAGTAGCAATATTATCAGTAAATCCATTGCTACAAAAGGGGGAGATGCTACATATAGGGGAACTGTTTATATCAATGAAAAAGCACATCATTCCCAAAGCACCATAAAATGTGATACAATTATTTTAGATGAACAATCGACTAGTGATACGATTCCTAAAAATGAGGTAAAAAATAATACATCTACCTTAGAACATGAAGCAACTGTCTCTAAAATTAACCCAGAAAAATTATTTTATCTACAAAGCAGAGGTCTAAAAGAAGAAAAAGCAAAAGAGCTTATCATTATGGGATTTATTGATCAGTTAAGAGAAGAACTACCAATGGAATATGCTGTCGAACTCAATCATTTATTAAAAAATTATTTTTGAAAGGATATAAAAAATGAAAAAATTAAGTTTTATAATTTTCTTTTTTTTCTTATTCATAGGATGTAGTGAAAAAAAGAAAGTTGTCTATGAAAATATTATGAAAGATTATGCCAAAATCTATTATGAAGAAAATATGAGAAACATTAATGGGCAAGATAGATATGACATTTCTATTCAAGCACTCAAAAATTATAATGATAGATATGAGAAAAAATATGATCTTTCTAAGTTAAAAGATTGTGATGATGATTCTTATACAAGTATTACCGTAAATGATTCTAAAAAGATTACAAAGTATGAACATCATTTATCTTGTAAATAGTATAATTATATATTTTGATATAACAAAGTGGTTTATAATATACAAAATAGTTATATATATATTTTAAATATATTTAGAAATTTTTACAGAAATAGGAAAATAGGCATTTGTTTTCCTATTTTTCTTTTGTTATATTGTTTTTAGAAGGAGGAGATAATATGTTAAATCAAACAGTCATTGTTGGCAGGCTTGTTAGAGATCCTGAATTAAATGAAACAGAAAATGGAAAGAAGGTGACCAATATTACCCTTGCAGTTCCAAGAAGTTATAAAAATTCAAATGGAGAGTATGATACAGATTTTATTTCTTGTGTTCTTTGGCAAGGTGTAGCTGAAAATACAAGTGAATATTGTAAGAAGGGAGATTTGGTAGGTGTGAAAGGAAGGATCCAATCTAGAATGATTGAAAGGGAAAACGAGGAATATGCAAGACGTATTGTCGAAATTGTTGCAGAGAAGGTGACCTTTTTATCTGGAAAAAAATAATACATAATGTGGTTTATAGAAAAGAGTTATGATTCTTTTTTGTAGGTATGATTGATAGGAAAATGAATAAAATAGATCTATTTTCCTATATTTTTTGGTATACTAATAAGGGTGATGGTATGAAATGGATTCATATGGTTATAAAAAACAAATATAAATATGAAAGTATAGAGTTATATGAAAAATTTAGATAGATTAAAACAAATAGGAAATGGCTGGACCCATATTTATGGAAATGTATTAAATTTTTTTATAATCATAATAATCATTATATTGATACTTTTATTTTTATGGTGTTTTTTGTTTGTTGTAAAAATATGTAAAACTCCTAAAAATACTGTAAAATTTGAGAAAGGAAAATCTATAATGTCATATATGACTTTATATATGAGTAAGATAAAGGGATACAAGAAAATAATAAGTTTATCAGAAAATAGTATTTTATTAATCAGCGAGTATGGTTTGTTTTTTCTTTATGTTATAGAGGAAATAGGACTCATTGAAGGAAAGTATGATGATCCTTATTTGAAAAAAAGAGGAGAAAGCATTCCTATTTTAAACCCTTTTAAGGAACTTAATAGAATGTATAAACAAATCGAAATATTAAAACCTACTAAAATTTTAGTAACACGTAATGCCTGTTTTTTTAATGTTCCTAGTTTCCATGATGAAATAATAATAAAGGAAAAGGATATAATAACATCTTTCGATAAAATAATGGACCATCAAAAAAAATATACCAAAAGTAAGGTTGATACAATTTATAAAACATACTCTGTCAAATTTTGTCAAAGTAAAGACAATACGTTGCAAAGTTAATATATATTTTATATGATAGTATAAAGAGAGGTGATACAATGATCTATCCTTCCATTGATGATTTGTTGAAAAAAGTAGGTTCAAAATATTTGCTCGTAAATGTTGTTGCTAAAAGGGCACAGGAAATGAAAGAAACGGGTCAATATCAGATGAAAAGTGAACAATATATTTCCAAAAAAGAAATAGGTCGAGCTTTAGAAGAGGTCTGGGTGGATTTAATACATTTGAAATAATGTATTTTTTTTCTTTGTAGTTCTTATGGTATAATAACAATAGGTGATGAAATGTTTGCAGAAGTCTTATTAGAAATTAAATCTACCGCACTGGATCAAACCTTTACTTATAAAATAGAACCACCTTTATTAGGAAATATAAAAGAGGGAATGCGCGTTTTAGTTCCCTTTGGGAATCAAAAACTAGAAGGTTTTGTTTTAAAGATTAAAAATAGTTGTGAAGAAAATTATCAAATAAAATCGATTTTATCTTGCCAAGACGAAGAACCTGTTTTAAATGAAGAACTTCTTAGGATAGGAGATTATATCAGTAAAATAACACTTTCAACAAAAATTAGTGCTTATCAAACAATGTTGCCAGTAGCATTAAAAGCCAATAAAAAGAAAAAGACAAAAAAAAAATACCAGTCTTATTTTAGTTTGAATGAAAAAATAGAAAATATTCTTCCATTATGTAAAACAAATGGGCAAAAACAGATAATAGAGATAGTTCATGAAAAAGGAGAAGTTTCAAAGGAAATTCTTAAACAAATATCCTTATCTTCTTTGCAAAGTCTTTTAAAATATGGCTTTTTAAAAGAAGTAAAAAAGGAAGTCTATCGAACTTCATTTTCTAATTTAAAGGAAAGGAAAAAGGTACATTTAACTTTAGAACAAAATAAGATTGTCTATAAAGTATTGGAAAGAAAGAACTTTCATCCTTTTTTACTACATGGGATTACAGGTAGCGGAAAAACAGAAGTTTATATGGAAATCATTGAACAGCTATTAAAAAAAGGGAAAGAAGCGATTGTTTTAGTACCTGAAATTAGTTTAACACCTCAATTTTTATCTAAATTTAGGAATCGTTTTGGAGATCAAATCGCTGTTTTACATAGTCGTCTATCTAGTGGAGAAAAATATGATGAATGGAGAAAAATTGAAAAAGGTGAAGTATCTATTGCAATTGGGGCTCGTAGTGCTATATTTGCCCCCTTTAGAAATTTAGGAATTATCATTTTAGATGAGGAGCATAGTACATCTTATAAACAGACCAATCATCCTAAATATCATGCGATAGATATTGCTTTGTTTCGTGGGAAATATCATGAGTGCCCTGTTTTACTTGGAAGTGCTACTCCTTCTATTGAAAGTTATACTCGTGCTAGGGCAGGCATCTATCATTTATTGGAATTAAAAGAAAGAGTTACAGGAAAGCTTCCAACTGTTACACTTGTAGATATGAAAGAAGAAATCAAAAAGGGATACCAATTTCTATCTAGCACACTTCTTCTTAAAATGGAAAATACTTTAAAAAGAAAAAAACAAATTCTTCTTCTTCTCAATAGAAGAGGATATTCTACTATTGTTATGTGTGCCTCTTGTGGATATGTATCCAAGTGTCCACACTGTGATATTCCCCTTGTTTTCCATAAAACCTCAAAAATAATGCGATGCCATTACTGTGGATATGGTATGCCAAAGATAAAAGAATGTCCTGATTGTCATTATACTGATTTTCATTTTTATGGAACAGGGACCCAAAAATTGGAAGAAGAAATTACTAAGTTATTTCCTGATACAAAAGTTTTAAGAATGGATGCTGATGTAACGAATTCTAAGCATGCTTATGATGAGATTGTACGAAAATTTGAAACTGAAGAATATGGAATTTTAATCGGCACGCAAATGATTGCCAAAGGCCTTGATTTTAAAGGAGTAGAACTAGTAGGTGTACTTTGTGCAGACGCCTCTTTGCATATTCCCGATTTTCGAAGTGGTGAGAGAACATTTTGTTTATTGAGTCAAGTATCTGGTAGGGCTGGGCGAAACGATCAAGATGGTGAAGTCGTTTTTCAGGGATTTAATATGAGTCATTATAGCATCATAAAAGCAAGCATTCATGATTATGTGGGATTTTATCATTCAGAAATGGATTTGCGTAAAAAAATGGGATATCCGCCTTACTACAATTTGTCATCGATTATAATAAGAGCTAAGCAGTCCGATAAAGCTTATGCTGAAAGTAAAAAAATTCGTTCATTTTTGGAACAACATACAAGTAATGTAATGATTTTGGGGCCTACTCCATCTACCATTGCTAAAGTGAATGATTTTTATTATTTTAAGATTCTTTTAAAATATAAAAAGAAAAATGATATTATAAAGGCTCTTCAATTTATATATGAAAAATACCGAAAAAATAAACAAGTAATAGTAGAAATTGATTTAAATCCTATTCAAATATAGAAGTTTTATAAGAAATATGATACGATAGAAAAGGTGATACGATGAATTTAGAAGATATAGAGGTAGAAAAAGAACTTAGGATTGTATTTATGGGAACACCTTTATTTGCTGTTCCAATTTTAGAAGCACTAATTGAAAATTATCCTATGTATGCCGTTATTTCTCAGCCTGATAGAAAGAAGGCAAGAGATGGTGTTACTGTACCAACACCAATAAAAGCTTGTGCATCAAAGCATAATCTTTTGGTCATTCAGCCAGATAAAATTAAAGATGCTGAAAATGAAATTTTTAATTGGAAGCCAGATTTAATTATTACTTGTGCTTATGGGCAGATTTTGCCTGTTACACTTTTAATGTTACCAAAACTTGGTTGTATTAATGTGCATGCCTCTCTTTTGCCAAATTTAAGAGGTGGAGCACCTATTCATAGAGCAATTATAAATGGACATAAAAAAACAGGAATTACAATCATGTATATGTCAAAACAAATGGATGCTGGAGATATTATTGCACAAAGAGAAATTGAGATAGAAGAGTCTGACACTGCTTCTCTTTTGCATGAAAAATTAAGTATACTTGGAAGGGATTTATTATTAGATACACTGCCATCTATTTTAAATGGAACCAATTCAAGGAAAAAACAAGATGAAAGTAAAGTTACATATGCTTTAAATATTAGTAAAGAAGATGAAAAAATCGATTTTTCTAAAACAAAAAGAGCAATATATAATCATATAAGAGGGTTGAATCATTTTCCAGGAGCTTATTGTATGCTTGAAGATAAACGGATCAAGGTATGGGAAAGTTCCATTTCAGATCGTTTTTTTCCATCTTTATTAGATGGAGAGATTACAGCTATTTATAAAGATGGATTTGGTGTAAAAGTATCAAATGGTGAAATCATTTTCAAGGTTGTCCAACCTGAAGGAAAAAAGGAAATGAGTGCGACAAGTTTTGTAAATGGTTATCCAGAGAATTTAGTAGGAAAAATTTTAAGATGAAAATAACTAAATTTAAAGACATTTGGTCAGATAGAAAATATCGATCTCTTATACAGCTTGGGATATATGCTTTTTTAATCCTTTTCCTTTTCTGTATTGTTGACTTTACAGGAACTCATAATACCTCATATAATAAAAAAGAAATAAGAAAAATTGGGGAAAATTTATTTGGTTTTGATAATTTTGAATATATATATATATTCACGTTTGTGAGTGAGGTAGATGAACCTTATAAACAATTTACAGTAGAAGGAAAAACATACATGCAGGATTCCCTTTTTTCTATAAAGGAGATGCAGGATATTTATTATATGAGAGAGAATGTATTATATCAGGTAAAAGATACTCTTATCAAAGTGCAAAATAATTTTTTTGACTTTTCAAAATTAAATCCATCGAATTTACAAAAGTATATAGAAGAAATGACATTAGAGTATAAAACAGATTATAATAATCAAACTACAAAAAGTGCATATACACTTCCAATCTCGCAATTTTCTAAAATATATATGAATGAAGGCAATCAAAAAGAGGGGAGTGTTTTTCTAAATGCATATACAAAAGAGAAACAGATCTATAAAATTGAGTTAGATATGAGGGCATATAATGGTGTTTTTATAGAAATGAACTATCATAACATTGGTAAAGTAAAAAATTTTACTAGTCAGTATAAAATAAGTGAGTAGAAGAGGTGTAGGAATGATTCATATAACAGCAGATTCAAGAAAAATACAAAAAGGCGATATTTTTGTAGCAATTAAAGGGTATAGTAGGGATGGACATGCTTTTATCAATGATGCAATTGAAAGAGGAGCATCTTTGATTGTTGCTGAAGAAGGCACTTATGATATTCCCTATAAAATAGTAGATAACTCAAGAGAGTATTTAGTATCTTATTTAGAAAAAGAATATAATCCCTTATTAAAAAATATAAAGTTTATAGGAATTACAGGTACTAATGGAAAAACAACCACAGCTTATTTAATTTATAAGGCTCTTAGGAAACTAGGAATAAAAGCTGCTTATATAGGTACAATTGGTTTCTATTTGGAAAAAAAGATTTGTTCTCTTCCTAATACCTGTCCAGATGTTTGGGATTTATATGATATGTTTTTAAAGGCTAAAGAAGAGGGTTGCCAGTATATTATTCAGGAAATTAGTAGTGATGCATTAGCACGTAGTAGAGTAGAGGGTTACTTATTTGATTATGCTATTTTTACCAATTTAACACAAGATCATTTGGATTTTCATAAAACAATGGGTAATTATGCACTAGCAAAACAAATGCTATTTAAAAAACTTAAGAAAACAGGTCAAGCGATTGTAAATGTAGATGATAAATATAAAGATTATTTTTTATTAAAAGAAAATCATACTATTACATATGGTTTTACAGATGGTGAATATAGAATAAAAAGTTTTCATACAGAGGCATTAGGTAGTGAGTTTGTAGTAGAGTATGAAGATGAAAGTTATGCGTTTTGTTCTAAATTGATTGGAAAATATAATATTTACAATATGTTAGTAACCATCCTTTTCTTGCATCAGATTGGAATTAAAATCCCAGATATTAAAAGAGTTGTATGTCAACTGGAATCCCCTGCAGGAAGAATGGATGTAATTCCATATAAAAATAATCATATTGTTATTGATTATGCACATACACCAGATGCTATCGAAAAAGTGATTCGGGCGGTAAAAGAAGTTACAAAAGGAAACATTTATGTTGTTTTTGGCTGTACAGGAGATAGAGATCGCTCAAAAAGATCGATTATGATGCAAATTGTCACTAATCTCACTAAAAAAGCTATTGTAACAAGTGATGATCCACATTACGAAGATCCTGAACAAATTATTGCCGATATGTTAGAGGGAAATATTAAAAATAATTATGAAATATGTTTAGATCGAAAAAAAGCAATTGAAAAAGGAATTTTGCTATTGGATGATAATGATGCCTTATTAATACTTGGCAAGGGTCATGAAGAGTTTATTTTATATAAAAATGAAAGAATCCCTTTTAATGATAAAAAAGTTGTTTTAAATTATTTAGATTCTGTTAAGGTTGGCTAGACGATAAACACTTTAGCATGTTGTAACATACAATATACTGAGGTGTTTTTATATGAAAATAAAAATAGATTCTAGAAAAGTAGAACCTGGAGATATCTTCATCGCTTTGAAAGGCATTGAAAAAGACGGTCATGCTTATATTGAGGACGCGATTGAAAAAGGTGCCTCTTTGGTTGTTGCCGAATATGGAAACTATAGTGTTCCCACGAAAATTGTTTCCAATACAAGGGAATATTTATTACAATATTTGAAAGAAAACATATATAAAGATATACAAAATCTTACACTTATTGGAATAACTGGTACTAATGGAAAGACAACAACATGTTATTTATTATATGAAATGTTAAATTTATTAGATGAAAAATGTGGATATATAGGAACCATTGGATTTTATATTCAAAATAAAATATCAGATTTAAATAATACAACGCCTGATATTTTAGATTTATATGATATGTTATTACAGTGTAAAGAAAATGGTTGTAAGTATGTAGCAATGGAAGTAAGTAGTCATGCTTTGGCACTAGGAAGACTAGATACACTTACTTTTGATTATGCTATTTTTACTAATTTAACACAAGATCATTTAGACTTTCATGAAACAATGGAAAAATATGCTCTATCTAAACAAAAATTATTTCAAAAATTAAAACCACTAGGAAAAGCCATCGTTAATATAGATGATCCTTATTCTTCTTATTTTTTATTAGAATCCAATCAAAATATTACCTATGGATTTTCTAAAAGTGATTATGAAATTAGCGATTATAAAATGACAGATGTGGAAAATATATTTACTTTATCTCATAAGGAAAAAGGGCAACATTTTACAAGTAAACTGATTGGAAAATATAATATTTATAATATGCTTGCAGCTATAATTGTATTAAAAGAGGAAGGTTTTAAAGAGTTACAGGAATATGTCAAAAATGTAGAAGCCCCAGCTGGACGTATGGATAAAATTGAGTATAATGAGAATACTATTATTATAGATTATGCTCATACACCAGATGCTGTTGAAAAAGTCATTCGAAATATGAAAGAAATCACAAAAGGAAGAATTTATACTATTGTTGGTTGTGGCGGAAATCGTGACAAAACCAAAAGACCAATTATGGGAAAAATTGCAACAGAATTAAGTGATTATGTTATTTTTACAAGTGATAATCCAAGATGGGAAGATCCAAGCACAATTTTGGAAGATATAACAGAATCTTTAACATGTGAAAATTATACATGTATTGTAAACCGAAAGGAAGCTATAAAAAAAGGGGTGCAATTGCTATCAAAAAATGATATACTATTGTTACTTGGAAAAGGTCATGAAAATTATCAAATTATAAATGGAAAAAAATCCTATTTTGATGATAAACAAATTGTACTTGAATATATGTAGGAGATGATAAAGTGTTAATTTTAGCAAAGGCTGTACTATCTATGATGATTGGCTTTATACTATCAGTTATACTAGGACTTATTTTAATACCACTTTTAAAAAAAATAAAAGCAGGACAGAAGGTAAGCATATTTTTGGCAAAAACACATAAAGACAAAGATGGTGTTCCTACTATGGGGGGACTCATATTTATTATTTCAACTTTGATAACAGTTGCTTTTCTTCTGTTTACAGATAAAATACAATTTTCAAATCATTTATTTATCGTTTTATTTGTATTTGTGGCATATGCTATTTTAGGTTTTATAGATGATTATTTAATTATTAAACGAAAAAATAATGTAGGATTAACTGAATGGCAAAAATTATTAGGACAAATTCTAATTGCAGTTATTTTCTTTTTCTTATATGTAAAAGGTGGAAATGAACCTAGACTTTATATTTATACTTTGAATATAAAAATTCATATGGGTGTTTTTTACGCCATTTTCATTTTATTTTTACTGGTAGCTTGTTCTAACGCTGTGAATATTACAGATGGATTAGATGGTCTCGCGGGAGGCCTTTCACTGATTTCTTTTGTAGCCTTTGGAATGATTTCGTGGGGAACAACTTGGTTAGCTGGTTATGAAGATATTGCTATCTTTTGCTTTATTCTAGTAGGAGGTCTTTTAGGATTTCTCGTGTATAATGATCATCCCGCTAAAATATTTATGGGAGATACAGGTTCGCTTGCTTTAGGAGCTACTTTAGCTGCTATTGCTATTTTAACAAGTCATGAAGTAACATTAATTGTAGTAGCTGGTGTATTTATTATTGAAACAATTTCTTGTATCATACAAATGATTGCAGGAAGATATTTTGGAAAGAAAGTTTTTTTAATGGCACCTCTTCATCATCATATGGAAAAGATAGGTTGGTGTGAAAGAGATATTGTAAAATTATTTTGGGTGATTGGACTTATACTCAGTATGGCTGCTATTGCTTTTGGTGTTTGGATTTAGATATTCTTTGAATATCTTTTTTTGACTTTATTTATAAGAGTAAAGTTTGATATGTTTTTAAAATATATGGCTTTTACTTGCCAAAATATATAATTTATTATATACTATGTAAAGACTTAAGGAGGAAATTATGGAAGAAAAAACAAAAAAGAATGAAACAGAAAAAATGCCTAATGTAAAAAAAATAGAAAAAAAAGTAGAAGGAAAAGCATGGGAAGATGCAAAAGAAAATGCTTTTAAGAAGGCTAATAAAAAAGCAAAAATTGACGGATTTAGACCAGGAAAAGCTCCTAAAGAAATATTTATTAAAAAATATGGAGAAGAATCATTATTTTATGATGCAGCAGATATTTGTCTTGAATCTTTATATGAAGAAGTGATGAAAGAAAACGAAAACGAAGAAATTGTTGCACAACCAGAAATTGGACTAAAATCTATTGATACAAATGGTGTAGAATTTATTTTTACTTTAACTTTAAGACCAGAAGTAAAACTTGGAAAATATAAAGGATTAAAAGTAGAGAAAGAAAAAATAGAAGTTACAGAAGAAGAAATAGAAAAAGCAATCGAAGAAATGCGTGCACGCTATACCGAAAACGTTTCAAAAGAAGGTGCTGTTGAAGAAGGGGATACTGTTATTATTGATTTCAAAGGAATGAAAGATGGTATTGCTTTTGAAGGTGGAACTGCTGAAAATTATTCTTTAAAAATTGGATCTCATACATTTATTGAAGGATTTGAAGAACAATTAATCGGAATGAAAAAAGAAGAAGAAAAAGATATTCATGTAACATTTCCAGAAGACTATCATGCAGAAGATTTAAAAGGTGCACCTGTTATATTTCATGTAAAAGTTCATGAGATTAAACAATCTATTATACCTGAATTAAATAAGGAATTTTTTGAAGATTTAGCTATAGAAGGTGTAAATTCAAAAGAAACTTTAGAAGAAGAAGTTAGAAAAAACATGGAAACGCAAAAAGAGGTAAATGCTGAAAATAAATATATGGATGACTTATTAGAAGCTGCATTAAAAGATACAGTAATAGATCTTCCACATGCTATGATTCATGAAGAAATTGATAGAATGATGAAACAGTATGAACAAAACCTACAAATGCAAGGGATTTCTTTACAACAATTTTATCAATTTACAAATTCAGATGAAAAAGCACTTCGCGATCAAATGCATGAAGAGGCAGAAAAAAGAGTGAAATTAAGATTAATGTTAGAAGAAATTGCTAAGGTAGAAAAAATAGAAATTTCTGATAAAGAGGCACAAGAAGAAGCTAGTAACTTAGCTGAGAAATATCATATGGAAGAGGAAGAATTCTTAAAAGAGTTTGGCGGACTTGATATGATAAAATATGATAGAAAAATGAGAAAAGCAATGGAGATTATTAAAGGATAAATGCATATTTTATAGTATGCATTTTTTTTATCTAATCATTTTGGAAAAATAAGTATCAAATTAAAAAAGTGATATAAAAAAATAATTTGTTTTTTATTTCATGATATAATAAAAAAGAGAGTGTGATACTATGGCAAAAAGAAAAAATATAATATTTTGCATTATTATACTGAATATTATCTTGAATATTGTGATAGTATTCTTTTTAAAAAACAATAAAGAAACCTTAATCGGAAAACCTATTATAACAGAGTTCTATATCAATGAAGAAATGAAAAGAGAAGTCAATGACCTATATCCTAAAGAGGGAAAAGCTATAATAAATGGTCAAGAAAAGCATATAGATGTAAATACCAAATACATCAAAATGAACATAATAGATGATTATTATGTTCTGTATGAAACCAAAGTCAGTGACTATAGAAAAGAAGAATATTATAAAAAAATATCCATTGTAGATACAACAGCTCCTAGAATTTCTTTTAAGGGAACAGAAGTTATGTATGTTCAAAAAAATAGTGTTTATGAAGAACCAGGGTTCGAGGCAATTGATAATTATGATGGAGATGTTACGGAAAAGGTGAAGGTAAAGGGAGATGTAGATACTTCAAAAGAGGGGAGTTATACAATTTCTTATATAGTAAATGATCAAAGAGGAAATCAGTCTTCCCGAAAGAGAACTGTAATTGTCAAAGAAGAAGTCGAGAATGTAGAAAAAATAGAAGATAAAAAATGGGATCCAGAAAAATATGATAATACAGTTGTTTATATGAAAATCCAGGAAGATCAATTATTAATAAAGGGATATATAAAGGAAAAAGCTAAATCATATAAAATTCTTATAGAGGGAGAAGAAAAAAAATCTTTTCAAATGAAAGAAAACGGAAATTATTATGAGGGAAAAATTCCACTTGAAAAACTAAAGAAAGGTAAATATACTTTTTACATAAAAACAAAACAAAAACAAAAATTAAAAATAAAACTTCCTGATTTAGAAAGAGTTGTAAGATTTAAAATAAAAGATAAATTAATTACCTTTTCTTATCAAAATGATTATATAGATATGAAAATTGAACCATTTTCTTATCTATATGATATCGTAATAGATCCTGGTCACGGTGGTTTTGACACAGGAGCGATTGTAAATGAAAAGATTGAAAAAAATATCAATTTGGAGCAATCTTTATATGAAAAGCGACGATTTGAAGACCATGGTTATAAAGTAAAATTGATAAGAGAAGATGATAATTATGGGAAAATGTTAGGAAATGAATCATGGCAACCCATTCAAAAAAGGGCCTATACACTGGGATATTATGGTGTTGTCTCTAGATTTGTTTATAGCAACCATCATAATTCTATGGCAAATGATACCTATATGGGATGGGAAGTTTTAGTTCCTGCTACTTTAACCTATGAAGATTTACTATTAGAACATCAAATTATAGAGAATTGGAACGAAATATATCCTTTATCTGAAAATCATATTCGTATGTATGCAAGAAATTATGATACAGGCGGTGTCTATAATAAAATTAATGGTCAAATATATGAATTTAAAGATTATTATGCAGTAAACCGAATTCCATTATCTTTATTTGGTGTAAAAGCGGTTATTTTTGAAGGGTCCTATATGAGTAATGAGAAGGATTTTAATTGGTATTATATAGATCAAAATTATAAGAAATTAAGTGAAATGAAAATTAAAACTTATATAGAAGCCTTGGGAGGTACTTATAAACCACTAGAATAGGAGTTGACTGAGACAAATGTTCAAAAATAAAATAATCTGGATTTTTTTAATATTATTATTAGTGATATCCTATGTACTTTTATTTTATTCTATCTATTTTAAAGTAACAACTTGCATTTTAGAAATAAAAGGAGATAATTATCAAAGATATTTAGAAATTAAAATTATTTATAGAGATAACATAATTCGCAATATGATATATAAAGAAACCTTTTCATCTGATATTCAGAAAATATTAGATATTAAAAAAGAGGAACTTGGAAATCGTTCCTATCATATCAAACGTACTAAAAAACAAATCAAAGGTACTAAAAAAGAAAAAGAGAAGAAATCATATAAAGATGTATTACATGATCTATTAGAATCTGGATATACTTGTAAACAATAGATATTTCGTTTACTTTCTATGTTAAAAATTGTATAATAGATATAAATAGGGAGTTGATATACATGAAAAAAAATGGGTTTACATTGATTGAAATTTTAGCAGTTGTTGTTCTTTTGGCAGGAATTTCTTTAATTGCTCTTCCACTTATTATAAATAGGGCTAACCAATCTAAAAGTTCATTAAGCGATATCTCTAAAAAATTAATTTATGAAGCTGCATATACATATATTGATAAAAATCAAACAAAATACCCTTTTAAAGAGGGAAGGCGATATTGTGTGAAATTACAAACTCTAGTAGATTATGGTTATCTAAAAGAACCTGTACAAGATATCAAAACAGGTGAGTCTATTGATTTAAAGAAGCAGGTAGAAATTTCTTTTGATACGTTAGTGGATATAGAGTATGCAGTAAAGGATAGTTGCACAGAAATAAGATAGTTTTAAAATGGTGTAATAAAAAAATATGCTCAATTGAACATATTTTTTATTTTCTTCGCTTTTTATTCGTGAAACGAATAGTTTCATTTGAAATATTAAAAATAATTCCTGCCATAATCATATAACTTAGCAAGCTAGAGCCACCATAGCTAATAAAGGGAAGCGTAATTCCCGTAATAGGCATAAGGCCTACAGTCATTCCAATATTTTGGAATTGCTGATAGATGAGCATCCCTACAATTCCTGCAATAACATATTTGTTAATATTATTATCGTTTTTTAAGGCAATCAAGATAATTCGAATATCAAATACTAAAATAAGTGATAATAGAATTGTTGTACCTAAAAATCCAAAATTACTACCAAATACAGCAAAAATAAAATCGGTTTGTGGTTCAGGAAAGTAAATAGGTGTTTTACCAAGCCCAAACCCAATCATACCCCCAGCACCAATTGCACTCATTCCATTTTCTAATTGAAATCCACTTTTATCAGACCAATCTAACAATCTATCTACTCGAAGAAAAAAATCAGTTCCAAATAATTTAATAAATAAATCTCCATCTATAGAATGAATAATCAGTACACTAGCAATTGCTATACCTAGAATACCAAAGGCAATAGCAAACCATCGGTATCGAATGCTGGATACAAATAACATCACAAGTGTAATAATCAAATAGATAAGTACAACACCTGTATCAGGTTCTAGAAAGGTCAGAATACCAGGAAGCATTACTACAAAACCTACACGTATTAAAAAGAAAAACTCATCTTTTATACTAGGAGAGGGGTACTTATCATTAAACTTGTGAATCATTGTAGCAAGGGTTATAATCAATATAATTTTCATAAACTCGCTAGGTTGAAAAGTTCCAATTTTAGGGATTGTAAACCAGCATTTAGCATTATTAATAGGAGTTCCAAATAATAAAAGTAGAAAAAGAAGAGCAACCCCAATCCAGTAGAAAATCCAGGTGTTTTTATAAATATAGTCATTTCCGATGAACATGATAAAATAGGCTAATAAAAATCCAAGGCCATACCATAATAATTGTTTTATGAAAAGTCCAGACATATCACTTGGCAAAAGTTTCTCGGCACTAGATATGGTAATAATACTAAGGAGTGCAAATAAAAGAAGGATTATCAGTATCCATGAATCTACTTTGTATTTTGATATTTTTTTCATGTCATCACCCTTTTATTATATTACACTAAAACGATAAAATATACAATTCTTCCTACATAATCTTCTATATTTTTCTCTAGACATTTTTTATTGCATATTCACATAATCTCTTTCTATATCTCATTTCTTCTGTTATAATCTTCATAGATACCACTCTTTCATATAATTTTTGTCTTTCAACTTAATTATACCAGACGGTATCTTTTTTAATTTTATTTTCTGTGACATATATATTGTAACTCTACAAACTGGAATTTATAGAGTTACAATATCTAGAGATTATTTTATAAATTAAATAGATTAAATCTTTAAATTATGGTAGAATAATCATTGCGAGGGGGAAATAATTTGAATAAAATAATAAGTAAAAATAAAAAATAATACTACTTTTGAAGATATAAAACATATCGATGAAAATGGCTATGAATATTGGAATGCTAGAGAATTAATGATAGCACTAGAATATAGTAAATGGGAAAACTTTCATAAGGTTATAAAAAATGCAATGGTAGCTTGTGAAAATAGCAATTATAATATAGTTGGATATTTTTCTGAGGTCAGAAAAACATCCAAAATGCCTAATGGTGGAGTAAAGAAAATATATCAATATAAAGGAGAAATGTAATATGGAAAATTTAACTTATATAACTGGAAATTATGGTAAATATGTTTCTGTAAAAGAAAAGTTTGAAAATGCTGGCATCACAATAGATTATTTTAAATGTGATTTAGAAGAACCAGATATTAATAATATAGAATTTATATCAAAAGAAAAAGCTAGACAAGCATTTGAAATATTAGGAACACCTGTTTTTGTTATTGATTCTGATTTTTATATAGAATATTATCCTAGCAATCATGGATATTCTGGTGCTTTTGTTAAAAGAAGTGGTATTTCATCAAATATTGCACAGTTATTAGAAACAATGAAACAAAAAGAGAATAGGAATTGCTGTTTTCTTGATTGTTTAACATTCTTTGATGGCAAAGATTATTTTCAATTTTTCGGGATTAACAAAGGAACACTTTCACATGAAATAAGAGGAGAACAAAACAAAAGAGCTAAATCAAATTTATGGTTTGTGTTTATACCAATGAATTGTAGTAAAACTTTAGTTGAAATGTCAGATGAAGAAAGAAATAATAGACCTGATAATAGAACTAGTGCTACAGATGAATTTATAGAGTGGTATATAAATAATTATAAAAATTCAAAAAGATTAGTAAAAGATATGAACACTAACTAATATCTTATATTAGAAACTTTAAGAAATATAAACAAAATTTAAAATATATTGCTTGATAAGAAATGGGTGTTATAATTTATACATCAAATATAAATGAGTCGTTTAATATTTAGTGTGCATAACCCTACTCATAATCGTACTATTGTGCAATCTGTTCGAACTTTATATAAGTGTTATCTAACTTTTTATTGTACATTGAAATAATATATAGTATAATAATATTGGTGATAATATGGAATATATACAGTATATTGTAATTATACTTGTGACAATTGTAATTGCAGTTGCAATTATTAAATCAAAGAGAAAAGATTTTAAGTTGGATGCTAATAAATTAGTTGAGTGTTTAGGTGGAAAAGAAAATATTATTCGCTATGAAGTCAATCGCTCTCGTTTTATTGTAGAGCTTAGAAATATTGAAAAAGTAAATAAAGAAGGCATTCAAAAAATGGGTGCAAAAGGAATTGTTGAAATTGAAAATCAATTAAAGATCATTTTAGGAGATAATGCAGGTCCTATAAAGAAATATATTGATACACTTAAGTAACAAATTTGTTACTTTTTTCTTTTTTCGACAAATTTTGACAATCTATTTTTGTATAATTATGTCGAGAGGTGATTTGTTTGAACTTTTTTGAAACAACATGTATGGGACTTATATTTATTTTATTTCCACTTTATATTTACTTATTTTATATTATCTATAATGTAGATATTGGAAAGAAAGATAATAATTTATTATTGGATTTTGCACTATGGACATCTTTTTATTTATCTCTTAGATTTGGAATTTTATTATTTAAAGGAGATGAAATCTTTCTTTTTAATACAGTACTTTTAATTGCATATTTGAAAAAACGTACTATAACGTCACTTTTTCTATCTGTTTTTTCTATTTTTTATTATACAAATTATCTACATTTATCTGTTTTGTTGGTTATGCTGATATATAGTTGTTCCTTTATTTTATATATTTTCTATTATTATGGAAAAATCAAAAAAAATCTTTATTCTTTATTATTTGTTGTTATGCAAATATTTAATATATTTTATCTAACATTTACAAAAGGGGCTTTGCAAATGGATTTGTTTTCAGAAGCTTTACTTACTTGTTTTGCCTTTTGCCTAACAACAACCTGTGCGAAGTTTCTATTTGAAAGTGGTGAATCGATGATTCGTTATCATCATAATGTAAAACTTTTAAAAGAGGAGAAACAAGTGCGTGATTCATTATTTAAAATCACTCATGAAATAAAAAATCCCATTGCAGTTTGTAAAGGATATTTAGATATGTTTGATATAAATCAAAAGGAGCACAGTGAAAAATATATCCCAATTATCAAAAAGGAAATAGAACGAACCCTGTTACTTTTAGAGGATTTTTTATCTATGAATAAAATTAAAATTGAAAAAGATATATTAGATATTAATTTGTTACTTGAAGAAATATCCAATCATTTTGAACTTTTATTAAAAGAGAAGGGGGTAGATGGAATATTTGATATAAATGATGAAGAAGTCTATATTATGGGTGATTATAATCGGATAGTACAAGTTTTTATTAATTTGGTTAAAAATAGTATTGAAGCAATTGGTGAGAAGGAGAGTGGTTTTGTAAAATTATATACAAAGCAAGATAGTCATTTTATTACAATTTATATTGAAGATAATGGTTGTGGAATGACAGAAGAAGATCTAAATAAGATTAAGGAGCCTTTTTTCACAACAAAACGTAGAGGAACGGGACTTGGGGTATCACTTTCTGATGAAATTATAAGGGCACACGATGGTGTTTTAACATATGAATCTAAAGAAGGTAAGGGAACAAAAGTATCTTTACAATTACCTATTTTAAAAATCGACTAAAAAAAATCTCATATTGAGATTTTTTTAATAAATAAAAGCTTCTTTATAAACATTTTCATCAAATTGATGATGTCCTGTATCAATTTGACTGAGCTTACTTGTTGGAATCAGAAAGAAATCATGTAGAAGTAATTTTCCATTTCCATTTACAATGGGATTATCCCATGTTAGATCTAAGTGATACCATTTTCCATCTATGTATATTAAATTCCATATATGAGTTGGACTTGTAATTTTATAGGTCATAAGGCCCATTTTATTCAAAAATAGTTCCATTGCATCACTAAAACCACTACAAATTCCATATTTTTGCATTAAAACTCCGTAAGCTGTTTCTGATTTATATGCATTATCTTTAGTAATTTTGCCATTAATAATATAATCTGCTTTTTCTTGATCATAAGTACTATTTTGAATAAGATAATCATGAATTGTTTTAATTTTATCTATATGGCTCATCGGAGGTTGTATTAAATTTTGATAAATAGAATTCACTTTTTCTTCCAGTATTTTTACTTCATCGTTTGTATACTGCTTTTCCACATCAACAGTTATCTTGCCTAAATTACTGATTTTAAAAGTTAAATTTTTGTAACTATTATATGGATGTACAAAATTATTGATATTTGATAAAAGAGAATTATCCCTAGCCAAGCTTTCAGATTCTTTTATACAATCTTTGTATTGGGATGTACAGTAATAAGTGAAACTATCAACACCATTATTTAAAGAAGTATAAAAAATGTTTAGTAAATCTTGTTTGTTTTTTGGAGAAAAATTATCTGTTTCTTTTACAAAAGAAATATTTAAATTTTTTTTATAAGGATTTGCTTTTTGTACTATATTTTCTTTTGTATATATATAATTTTCTAAAAGGTAATTCATAATAGGTTCTCTAAAATAAAATAGGGCACCTAATAGTAAAAACATAAAGATAAAAGAGATCCATTTTTTCATTCTATCACCTATATCATTATAACGTAAAATATAAAAAAAAAGAAGTAGAATTACTCCATTTCATTTACTTTTTTTGTTAAACGAGATTTATTACGAGCAACAAAGTTACTATGTACAATGCCTTTAGATCCAGCTTTGTCAATTCTTTTAATTGCAATACCAAGTGCTTCTTTAGCTTTTTCTGTATCTTTTGCTGCAACAGCTTTTTCAACATTTTTCATAGCTGTACGCATACTTGATTTATATACATTGTTTAATTCTTTTTCTTTTGCAATTGTTTTTATTTTTTTCTTTGCATTTTTCATATTTGCCATAATATCACCTCCAAGCCGTTTCAACATAACCATTTTAACAAATAAAAATAAAAAAAGCAATAAAAACATGTATTTTTGGACAAAATAAACATAGGTGATAAAATGGGACATGAAATTCGGTTAGAAAAATATCAGATTCGAACAGATCTTGCATTAGAATCTTTAGAAAATGCTAAGGAAAAAAGCATTGATTATACAGTCAAGGAAGAAAAAACATTGAAAGTTACAGATGTGTTTGTTGATGAAGAGGTAAGTAAAAAGATAGGAAAAAAGGTAGGAAATTATACAACTATTGAATTTGAAGATATTACAGATTATGAGAATCGTAATAAAGTAAAAAAGGTTTTTAGTCAGAAACTAAAAGAATTTATGAAAAGAGAAAAAATTTTAAAAGATGATGAGGGACTTGTGATTGGGCTTGGAAATGAGAAATCAACTCCAGATGCTTTGGGACCTCTTACAGTTGCATCCATTCTTGTAACAAAACATTTATTTGCTTTAGGTTCAGTAGAAGAAGGGTTTAGGCCTGTAACTGCTATAGCACCAGGTGTTATGGGGACAACAGGAATAGAAACAAGTGATTTTATTCAAAGTATTGTAACAACAACTTCTCCTAAATTTGTTTTGGTAATAGATGCTTTAGCAAGTCAATCTATTACTAGAGTTAATAAAACCATTCAAATGACTGATACTGGTATTCATCCAGGAAGTGGTATAGGAAATCAAAGAAAAGAAATTAGTAAGGAAATATTAGGTATTCCTGTAATTGCAATTGGGGTACCAACGGTTGTGGATGCAGTTACAATTGTATCGGATACAATTGGGTATATGTATGATCATTATGCTTTTATGAAGCAGGCTATTAAGAATCCTATGTATAAACTAGCAGTTGGGAATATGAATTATTTGAAGAAAAATGTGCAGATCGATAAAGAGGATAAACAAAATTTATTTGGTGTTGTTGGAACGTTAAATGATACAGAAACAAAAGCACTTATTTATGAGGTTCTATCACCCATTGGCTATAATCTGATGGTGACACCAAAGGAAGTGGATTTTTCGGTACAGAAACTTTCAGAAGTAATAGCAGATGGAATTAATATGGCCTTACATAAAAATATTAATAAAATTTAAGAAAATCTTTGATTTATAAAACAATTTGTTATTTATATAAAAAATAGAAAATTATAGCTTTTTTATCGACAGTTTTTTTTAGCATAGAATAGTACACTGAATCATAAGGTAGAGTGGGTGATACTATGGCAAAAAAATTTAAAGCAAAGAAAAAATTTTCATTAAAAAAATGTAAAGTATTTATATACATGTTTTTAATACTTGGTATGTCTTTTTGCACATTTTATTATGTATATCATCTTAAGTTTGCAACCAATAATGAGCAGTTTATAAAGTATTTATTAGAAGATGCAAATCATTTTAAAGAATATGATCATTTTTTTAAAAAAACAGTCTATAAAGTGAGTCATTATTTGACTGGATTTGATACGAGTAAACCTGTTAGTTTGTTAGAAAATAAATTTTTATATAAATCTCAAAAAACAGTTTCTACAAAAGAACTTACTTATAAAGAAAAGCAGAAGCAAGCAAATGAAGGTGCAAAGTCTTTGGATACAAATACAGGCAAAGAGAATGTGGCTTTAAAGAAAAGAATTTATATTTATAGTACACATCAAACAGAAGGATATGCTCCTGGAAATTTAAAAGATTTTAATATTACACCTGATGTTATGATGGCTTCCTATTTGTTAAAAGATCGATTAGAAAAACTTGGTGCAGAAGTATTAGTAGAGGAAAGAAAAATGAAAGATTATCTTACTCAGCATCAGTTAAATTATGATTATAGTTATAAAGCAAGTCGTTATTATTTAGAAGATACTTTAAAGAAAAATCAAAAGTTTGATCTTGTCATTGATTTACATAGAGATGCTTTGGCAAAAAATTTATCCACAACGACAATTGGTGATAAAAATTATGCAAAAATTCTTTTTGTTCTAGGTGGAAAGGCAGCTACTTATCAATCTAATTTAGCAAAAGTTACCCAATTAAATAGTATGATTAAAGAAAAATATCCAACTCTAACAAGAGGATTATTAGCACGTGATTATAGTATTTATAATCAGGATCTTGGAGATAATATGATTCTATTAGAGTTAGGTGGAAATGAAAATACAGTAGATGAGGTTATGAATACAGTAGAAGCCCTAGCTCCTATTATTTATACTTATCTAGGAGGAAATCATGGATAATAATTTAAAAAAGAAATGGGTTCATCGTATTTTTAAATATGTGTTTGTTTTAGCCTTTATCGCTTTTTTGACGCTTTATTTATCACAAGCTACTGGTTATTATGAATATGAAAATCATCAAAAGGCAACTTTAACAGAAGAACAAATTAAACAATTTGAACAAGATGTAAGGGATGGAAAAAATATAAAAATAGAAGATTATGTAGAAAAAACACATATAGATTATAGTAACAAGGCATCCGATATGGGAAGTAAAGTATCTGATACTATTAGTCATTCTGTTAAAATAGGAATAGAAAAAATTTTTGGCGCTTTGAATAAACTTATTGAAGGATAACGAACTGTATGATAAAATATGAGTAACGATGTTGGGAAATGTATAATATGAAAAATTTTGAAATACTGTTAAAAGAAAAAGAGGAATATTCGATTAAAGAAATTAAGAAAGTACTAAGGGTAACAAGCAATCGTGAATGCTTTTTATCTTTATGTACTTTTTTAAATGAAAAACTTGATTGTTTTCAGTATAACGAGCCTTTGATTTTTCATAAATACTGGCTGAAATTATTTAAATATATGACTTATTTCATTGAACACATGAATCATCATAATGCAAACGTCTTTATTTCAGAGTTACAAGTTTTAAATAAAAAAGTCTCTTTACTAATTGAAAAGAAAAATATAACAGGACCTAAGCGGATTGTAAATGAAAATCGTCAGTTTTTAAAGAAAATCAAAGATAATATAGAAGTTTCCAAAGAACAGGTTTTCTATTATGAAAAGGAAGACCATCCCGATCTTTATGATTATATGAAATATTTGATTTTGAAAGTGAAACACTACGAATATATATATGAAACTATTAAGAATGTTCCAGAAGTTGTTAATTTAAAGAGAACTTCAGATTTTAGTTTGTTTGAAACCGTTTTTATCAAATGTATTCATTCTATAATTCAAAAACAGTGGGATACAGTTATTTATTATGAAAAGATTCTTCATTTATTTGTCAGTACGGAAGAATTTGATATTCCTTATGAACATCATATTTCATATCCTGATATTTACAATGAAAAACAATCTTATCATATGCATGTATTAGAAGAAATTGAACAGATTTGGAGGAATAAAAAGCAAGAAGATACCCTTTGTTTTTTAGCGAGAATTTATGATGTTTCAATGAATTCTACCTATAAAGGTTCCTTTGTTACAAAAAATCATTTTAAAGATTCACATTATGAGGATCATACTCAAAAAAGAGTAATTACAATTGATGAAGATAATACAAGGATTTTTGATGATGCTCTTTGTTTAGAGGAAACAAAGGATGGATATGTATTATATATTTATACATCAGATGTAGGTAGATTTCTTTCTTTTGATCATCCATTATTTGATTATGGTTTTCATAGAGGAAAAAATATTTATCTGCCTAATCGAATCATTTCTGCCTTTCCAAGACGTTTTGCAAAAAATACATTGTCCTTAAATGGAGATAAACCTAATTTTACTTTTGCACAAGTATTTTATTTTGATCATCATATGCAACTTAAGCATTTTGATTTGAAAAAAGCAATCATTAAAGTAAAGTCTCACTATTATTTTAACGCACTTGAAAAAGATTTATTTCAGGTAAAAAATGAGGATATGTGTATGATAGAGAAAATGTATATTTTAGCTAGGAAGCTAAGTGAGAGGGATGCAGGTAAAAAATCATATCATACATTAAAAGAAAAGTTGCGTCGTCTAGATGGTAAAATATCATCTGATAATCAAGGAGAATGGTATCGATTTAAAAAAGATAAAAGATATGAAACTATGGGAAGTCAATTGATTACAGAATTTAAAATTCTTGCCAATACAAAAATTGCGACATTATGTAAAGATTCACACTTTTCTTTTATGTATAGAGCTGTTCATTTGGGTGAAGATAAAGACAAAATTATAAGTATGCTTGCTGCAATGAATAAAGAGGACCTTATTAAAACAAAACAGAAGCTATTACTTGGACAATTGTATCCTTATTATACCACAGAAGAGGTAGGACATGATGGCTTAGAAAGAGATGCTTATTGTCATGCTCTTACACCAATTACCAATCTGGTTTCTACTTGTAATCAGTTTTTACTTGAAAAACAAATTTTTGAAGGAAGAAATCTTACAGAGTCAGAAAAGAGAAGGGTAAAAAATGCTTGTAATTATCTAGATCAGAGAATTCGGTCTAATAAAATATTTGCTAAAGAATATACCAAAGCTTTTTATGAAACAGAAAAGTATTAAATGTATCTTTCTCCATCTAGAAAAACATGTTATAATGAGAAAGAGATGAGGTAAAAAATGGAAAAAATTATATTAGGTTCACATGTATCTTTCAATAAAAATGACCAGCTCATAGGTTCTATTAAGGAAGCACTTAGTTATGGTGCTAATACCTTTATGTTTTATACGGGAGCTCCCCAAAATACGAACCGTAGTCCTATTGATGTAGAACTTACACATCTTGCTCATAAAATTTTAAAAGAGGAAGGGATAGACCCTGCACATATTATTGTTCATGCTCCTTATATTATTAATTTGGCCAATCGTAATCATTTTGATTTTTCTATTCGATTTTTAAGAGAAGAAATAAGAAGAGTGGAAAGTTTGGGGTTTAAAAATTTAGTCCTTCATCCAGGAAGTCATGTGGGGGTGGGGATAGAAGAAGGAATTTCTACTATTGTTTCTGCTTTGAATGCCACTGTAGATTCTAAGACGAAAGTAAAGATTTGTATAGAAACAATGGCTGGAAAAGGTACAGAATGTGGAAAATCATTTGAGGAAATTCGAAAAATAATAGATGGAGTTAAAGAAAAGGATAAAATAGGTGTATGTTTAGATACATGCCATATTTTTGATGCGGGGTACGAGTTATCTGATGTTGATCGTATATTAGATGAATTTGATAGAATAATAGGACTTTCTTATTTATCTTGTATTCATATCAATGACAGTAAAAATAGTAAAGGAAGTCATAAAGATAGACATGAAAATATTGGATTTGGTCATATTGGATTTTCTACTTTATTACAATTTCTCTATCATCCCAAATTAAAAGATGTTCCCAAAATATTAGAAACACCTTATGTAACAAAACAAAATAGTGATAAAAAGCGTTTATATCCACCTTATAAATTTGAAATTGCTATGATTCAAAATAAAGAGTGGAATTCACATTTAATAGAAGATATTCGTACTTATTATAAATAAGATTTGTATTTTTCCATATATTCATAATAAAGAGTGTATAACTTATTGTAATTTTCTATGGATAATTTAGATTTTATATTTTCAAAAACGGGTTTTGGATCTCCATATAATAAAATTTGATATTTTTCTTTAATTGCTTCATAAACAACTGATCTTTCTTTATCCGTTAGAGTTATACCAACCTTTATCGCAAACATATCAATATCATTTTCTGATAATTTATTCATATAATTTTCAATTAACCTTTTAATAAAATCACCTCTATATTACTATATGATAATGTAAGAGAATAATGTAATGAAATATACGTAAACTATAGATGAGAGGGAAAATGTGAAGAAATATATTTGATTGTTTTTCATATTTTATCTTTCTTTTCTATTACAGGAGGTCTTTATGCAAAAAATTCCATTCAATCAATTAAAAAAAACAAATATAAAGAAAACGAATATAAAGAAAAAACCAATTAACAAAACAACAAAGAAAAATAGGCAACAAATAGATAAAAAAGTAGAAAAACGGTACCATATTTTAATTGGATTTATTGTTTTTCTTTTTGCTATTTTAGGTGTATATATATTTAAAATCCAAATTATTCATAATGAAATGTATAAAAAGAAAGTTGTTGCTTTAACAGAGAAAACTGTTTATGGAGAAAGTAGCCCAAGAGGGCGCATTTATGATCGAAATCATAAACTTATCGCAACGAATGTTCCTTTAAAGGTTATATATTATAAAAAACCAAAAGGAATTACATCAAAACAGGAAATTGAACTTGCATATACATTAGCTTCTATGATCCAACTGAATTTTTCTTCCTTAAATGAAGTGAATTTGAAAGAATTTTGGATAAAGAATCATCCTAAAGAAGCAAAGAAGAAAATAACAGAAGAAGAGTGGAAAAAGTTAGAAGAACGAAAAATAGATTTAGATACAATTGAAAAATACAAATTAGAAAGAATTACTGAGGAAGATTTAAGCATATATGGGGATGAAGATAAGAAAGTAGCGTATATTTTTTACTTGATGAATAAAGGTTATTCTTATCAGGAAAAAATTATAAAAAAAGATGGTGTAACAGATGAAGAATATGCATTTATATCAGAAAACGCTGAATCCTTAACAGGAATTGGCACAAGACTTGATTGGGAGAGACAGTATTTATATGATGATACTTTTCGAACAATGTTAGGAAATATTTCATCTACTGAATCAGGGATACCTAAAGAACTAAAAACAACATATTTAAAGAAAGGGTATTCTTTAAATGATCGTGTGGGAATAAGTTATCTAGAATACCAATATGAGAGTTTATTAAAAGGAACAAAAAATAAGTATAGAGTTCTTTCAGATGGTAGTTATAAGTTAATTGAGGAAGGTAGTAGGGGGAATGATATTGTCCTTACCATTGATATCGAATTACAAAAACAAATAGAAGAGACACTTGCAAGTCATATACTCGAGGCAAAAAAAGAGCCTAATACAGAGTATTATAATCGTTCTTTTGTAATTGTAACAGAAGCTAAAACAGGAGAAATTTTAGCAATGGCTGGAAAACAAGCTATTCGAGATGGGGATGGGTACCGAATTGTTGATTATACACCTGGTATTACAACATCACCTGTGGTAATTGGATCGGCTGTAAAAGGAGCTTCTCAGATTGTTGGATATAATACAGGAGCTCTTAAAATAGGAGAATATCGTGATGATGGATGTGTGAAAATTGCTGCGACTCCTCAAAAATGTTCATGGAGATATTTAGGGAGAGTAAATGATATTTCGGCTTTAGCTCTTTCTTCTAATACTTATCAATTTCATACAGCTATGAAAGTTGGAAAAGGAAACTATGTTTATAATGGTGGCCTTAAAATTGATGAAACGGCTTTTGATACATACCGAAATACATTTGCTGAGTTTGGACTTGGTGTAAAAACGGGTATTGATTTACCAACAGAGAGCCTTGGATTTAAGGGAACTGAAAGAAAGGCGGGATTATTGCTAGACTTTTCTATTGGACAGTATGATACATATACGCCTATACAATTATCTCAGTATATTACAACTATAGCAAATAACGGAGAGAGATTAAGACCACATCTTCTTAAAGAGGTATATCATCCAACAAAAAATGGCCTTGTAAATTTAAAAAACAAAAAAGAGCCTGAAGTTATGAATAAAGTAAATACAGAAGAAAGGTATATGCAAAGGGTAAAAGAAGGACTTCGATCTGTTATGACATATGGGACTGGTATTGGCTATATTGACGAAATATATAAACCTGCTGGTAAGACAGGTACAAGTGAAAGCTTTATAGATACAGATGGTGATGGAAAAATCGATACAGAAACCATTAGTAATACTTTTGTTGCTTATGCACCTTATGATAATCCCCAAGTCACATTTACTGTAATATCTCCTGATATTAGTCATAGATTAACAAGTAGTACATATAGCTCTTCTGTAAATAAAAGAATTACATATGAAATAAGTAAAAAGTACTTTGACATTTATAAATAATTTGCTATAATATATGGGAATGCACAAAAAGGAGGGAAAGTATGGCAAAAAAAGGAGAAGCTAGAGAGAATATTACTTTAGTATGCAGTGAATGTAAAAATAAAAATTATAGAACACCTAAAAATAAAAGAAACACTCCTGATCGTTTAGAATTAAATAAATATTGTAAATTCTGTAAAAAGACAACTTTACATAAAGAAGAAAAGAAATAGTAAAGGAGGGATTTTATGTTTAATATAAATGATATTAAAAATGGTGTAACATTTGTATTAGATGGCCAAATTTATCAAGTTGTAGATTTCTTACATGTAAAACCAGGTAAAGGTTCTGCTTTTATGAAAGCAAAATTGAAAAATCTTAGAACTGGTGGTACATTAGAGAAAACATTTAATACAAATATTAAATTAGAAAAGGCAAATATTCAAAGATCTACTGTACAATATTTATATAATACAGGCGATACTTTTAATTTTATGGATTTACAAACATTTGAACAACTTGAACTTACCAAAGATCAAGTAGGGGATGATCGAAATTATTTAATTGAAAATATGAATGTTGATGTCATTCAATATGAAGGTGAACTGTTAGGTCTTGTATTGCCAGATAAGATTGAGCTTACTGTTACAGAAACAGAGCCAGCAGTTAAAGGGAATACAACCAATAATGCTACTAAAGACGCAACTTTAGAGACAGGTCTTTTAGTAAGAGTTCCCTTATTTATAGAACAGGGCGAGAAAATCCTCATATCTACCAAAGATGGAAAGTATGTATCAAGAGCATAGTGGCTCTTTTTTTGTGAGATAGATTTGACATTTTATAATATTATATTATAGTAATGTACATTTGAGAGGAATGAAAATAATGGAATTGATAGATCGTGAAAAATATTTTGAAAATAAGGAAAAAATGATGTATTTTATAGAGAAAAATTTACATAAATATGGAAATGAGTTGGCCTTGATACTAGAACTTGCACTGCAATATGATTTAGTTTTGAATCCTAAAATAGGTATTCCCTCTTCTTTATCACAACTTTTTTCCAAATTTGGAATTTATCGCTCTGGAATGGATATGTATGTAGAATTTTTAAATTTGCTTGAACAACATTCCTTTTTAGAGGGAAATTGTTGTGAAATTGCCTCAGGAATTTACCCACGTTTAGCGAAATTAGCAGCTCCTAAAATACATATGAAACATGGATCTTTGACTCTTTATGAACCACGAATTCTTTTTTCTAAATTGGATCATGTACAGATTATAAAAGAGCCTTTTACAAAGGAAACGGATATAGATGCATTTGATACTTTATTTTCAATATATCCTTGTGATGTTACCATACCACTTGTTGAAAAGGCTTTTGAAGAAGATAAAAACTTAATGGTAGCCTTTTGTTCTTGTGATCATAGCACCAAAGAACATCCAAAATGGTTTGGAAAATATTGGGCGGAAGATTTTTGCCTAGATTATAAGGAGAAATATAATGATGAAGTAGAATTGATTGAATGGCCTCAATCTGTACATCTTACTCTACCAATTATGGTAAGAAAAAGTACTAAATATAAAGAAAAAATAAAAAGTAAAATTTAAATTTATTTCTGTGGAAGTTTTAGGGTTTACTTTTGCTTTAGAATGAATTATAAGTTCATCAAATTAGTATAATTAGAGTTAAGAGGTTTGAGATAGAATTGAATGAAGAATGGGAGGTTTTTCTGATTGGTACTCTATTTCTAAACCATTTTTTACGATCAACTTGTGTTACAAAAAGAAGAAAAAAGAGATGTAAGTAGTATCTTTATATGTGTTTACAATGGCCATTGTGTTGGTTTATTTGAGAAAATAAACTGAAGTACAGATATACATCAATGGACTAAATTTCATAGTCCTGAATATGATGTGGGAAGTATCTATGTTGAGATATATTCTGACTATATTGATCTGACTATATTGAAATGACATGAAAATAGTCTCGTATGAACGATTGGGAAGAAATCGGAACGAAAATTGTTGTTGATGATAAAAGTTATGTAGCCAATTGTAATATGAAAAATGGTATGAGTTTTGATGATATGCGTTTGATTATGTATAACAAAAAGCTAATTGATGCATACGAAATAGGTAAAGCTAGTTCTTTGGAAATACTTGATGTATTGTGTTATGCATCAGAATACTTTAAATCAAAGCAGAAACAAAAGAAAAAATAATATTTTTTGATATAACTCATCTCTCTAATAGGGAAATGGGTTTTTATATTGGAATTATTGTAAATATCTATTTTTTTTTTATTATTTTTGATAAAATAATTTCGGTGATTTGTATGCAAGAAAAAAAAGTGGTTTTAGTAACAGGAGCATCAAGAGGTCTTGGATCCTCTATTGTAGAGATATTTGCCCAACATGGATATAATATTATTTTAAATTATTGTACAAATAAAGAAAAAGCGATCGCTGTAAAAGATAAAATGGAACAAAAGTATTCTGTAAAGGTTCATCTGATTCAATGCGATGTTTCCATAGAAGAGGAAGTGAAAAAGATGATAGATGAATCAGTGAAAGTATTTGGAACAATAAACGTTTTAGTCAATAATGCAGCTATTTCTTTAGATTCTTTCTATAGAGAAAAAAGTAAGAGCACTTTTACAAAAACATTAGATGTAAATCTTATAGGGCCTTTTCTTGTTAGCAAATATGCTAGTGAATGTATTGCAAAGCAAGAAAATGGGGCTATTATTCATATAGCTTCTACCAATGGAATGGGAATGGGGCATCCAATGAGTGTAGAATATGATGTATCTAAGGCAGGTGTGATAGCGTTAACAAAAGATATGGCTATTGCTTATGCTCCTCTTATTCGAGTAAACGCTGTATCGCCAGGGTGGATAGAAACGGATATGTCTCTTTGTGAAGATACCGAATTAGAGGAAGTTTTTAAACAAGAAGAAAGTAGTAAAATTTGCTTACAAAGATTTGGAAAACCAGAAGAAATCGCTAAAGTTGTTTATTTTTTGGCTTCAACTGATGCAAGTTATATAAATGGATCTGTGATTCGAGTAGATGGAGGGGTTATATGTTAGAATTATATAAACAAGAAGGAATTTCTGAAAAAACATATCATTTGGTACAAAAGGCAGAAGAGAAGGTGAAAAAGGTTTTTGATGAAATTGATCAAATAACAGACTATAATAGTCTCAAGGTTATACATGCTTTTCATAAACATCAGATATCTGAAGTTCATTTTACTTCTACAACAGGATATGGATATGGAGATGTAGGCAGAGATACAATCGAGAAGGTATATGCGACCCTTTTTAAAGCTGAAGATGCATTAGTAAGAACCCAGTTTATATCAGGAACGCATGCTCTAACAGTAACATTATTTGGTCTTTTGCGACCTAGAGATGTATTATTAAGTATTACAGGAAAACCATATGATACATTAGAGGAAGTTATTGGAATCAAAAAAAATGAAAGTTCTTTATTGTCCTTTGGAATTGGATATGAACAAATTGATTTGATAGAAGATGATTTTGATTATAAAAAAATAAAGGAAACTCTAGAAAAACGAAAAATAAAAGTAATTGAAATTCAAAGGTCGAAAGGATATTCTACAAGGAAAAGTATTTCGATTCAAAAAGTAGAAAAAGTGATTAAGGAAATTCGAAAGGTTGATAGAGATGTTATTATTATGGTTGATAACTGTTACTGTGAATTTGTTTGTGAAAAAGAACCTATAGAAGTCGGAGCTGATATTGTTGTGGGTTCCCTGATTAAAAATTTAGGTGGAGGAATTGCACCTAATGGAGCTTATGTTGTTGGAAAAAGAAATCTTGTGCATCTTGTAGCAGAAAGATTAACAGTTCCAGGAGAAGGAAAGGAAGTAGGACCCAGTTTAGGACTCAATAAGTCTTTATTACATGGTCTATTTTTAGCACCTTCTGTAGTTGGAAGTGCTCTTAAAACAGCTATTCTGACAAGCTTTGTATTACAGCAATTAGGATATGAGGTAGAACCTACTGCTTTTGAAAAAAGAATAGATATTGTACAAAATGTGATTTTTGGAAATCAAACAGATCTTATTCATTTTTGCCAAGGTATCCAAAAAGGGTCTCCTGTTGATGCACATGTTACTCCTGTACCTTGGGATATGCCTGGATATGAAAACCAGGTGATTATGGCAGCTGGAGCTTTTACAAGTGGTTCTTCGATTGAACTATCTTGTGATGGACCAATTCGCCCACCTTATATTGCTTATATGCAAGGATCTCTTACATATCCTGCTGGTAAAATTGGCTTAATGAAAGCAATTGAACAGATGTATAAAAGAGAACAGGATGATAGTATGTAAATAAAAAGAATGTGGCGTAAGTTACATATATTTTTATAACAATAAAAATAGAGATGTTGATTCTTGGTTTACAAAAAAGAGTGAATGATATATAAT
>CANPPW010000017.1 GCA_947576095.1 uncultured Mycoplasmatota bacterium
AGCAAAGGGCGAAACTTTTCATCTTTCCACTCCTCCATCTTTAATACTTTCTCAATCATTTCTAAATTAGCCTGCCAAATATTAGATGTAAGCAAAGGGCGAAACTTTTCATCTTTCCACTCCTCCATCTTCAATACTTTCTCAACCATCTTTAAATTAGCATTCCAAATATTAGATGTAAGCAGAGGGCGAAACCTTTCATTTTTCCACTCTTTCATATCTAAAATATCAACTACACATGAAAATCTTCTATAAGATAAATATTCACATATCAAATGTTCTAATCCCCTTTTTCTTAATATTTCTTTTATCATTTCAAATTCACTTACATACATAATAAAGTCCCCCTCAAATATATGAAAATTATTATACAATAAAACTTATACATTCGCAAATTTATCAAAATTTAATTAAGGCAATCACATAAAAAATGTATTGACAATGAGAAAAATACTCTTTATATAAACAAAAATATCATGTATTCTAATAATAAGAATGTGTGATATATATGAAAACATTATTTAATCATTTTGAAATATTAGAATATCCAAGAGATATAAGAGGAAAAAGCATGAGTTAATCAATATTATTATAATGACTATTTATGGTACTTTATGTGAATACGCAGATTTTGTTAATATGGTAGATTTTCTCACTCTACACGAAAAATATTTCATACATTTATTAAATCTAGAAAATAGCATTCCCTCCCATGATATGTTCTCAAGGATATTTTATCTAATTGATCCAAAACAGTTTATGAATATTTTTATTAAATGGATTAAAGAAGTTGTTGGCCAAAAGGGACTTCATATTGCCATTGATGGAAAAGCAATTAAAAGTACTAGAGATAAGGTAAATAACGGTAATGTCCCTTATATTCTTTCTGGGTTCCTTTGCGATATTGATCTTTCTATCGGTCAAATAAAAGTAGATGATAAATTCAATGAAATAACTGTCATTCCTAAACTTTTGGATGTAATTGATGTTAAAGGAAAAGTTATTACTATAGATGCTGTTGGTACTCAAGAAGGGATTGCTAATAAAATTGTATATGAGAAAAAGGGTGCCTATATCCTAAAAGTTAAAGATAATCAAAAAGATTTAAAAGATGATATTAAAACTTATTTTGATTTAGAATTAAAAAATGATTCTTCTGATATAGATATTTTAGAAAAGAACTTTGAAAAGGATCATAGTAGAATTGAGAAAAGAACTTACTATATCTCTTATAATACAATGATAAAAAAAATGGAAATTTGTTAGAACAATTGGCAGAATGAATGTTTATAAAGATGAAAATGGAATAATTTCTACTACTAAAAATTACTATATTCTAAATCAACAGTTTTCTGCCGAAAGGTTTATATTACTAGAGAACATTGGAATATTGAATACTCTCTTCATTGGAGATTAGATGTTGTTCTAAATGAGGAGCATTCCACTAGCAAAAAAGACAACTCAATTGATAATTTAGCTATTATCAGAAAGATTGTCTTCAATGTGGCATGTTTAGATTCTTCTATGGTAAATCTTACTTTAAAGAAAAAACTATTTTTTTTTCAAAAGATAGTCTTTTTCCATTTCCCTATCTGTTGTACTTGCCACTTTAAGGAAACACCATATTACAAAATAAATCGAAAATATAATAAGAGCAAACACATATTTCATATTATGCCTCCCATACATAATATGCGTCATAATACTTCTTTTATTATATCTTGATTCAATCTTTTTATTATCATTTACAATGTAAAAATAACTGTTTTATATTCGTATTAGGAATAAGAAGTTTTACATTAGGAATCACTTCGAAAGAAAAAGTAGTCTGATTACTTTCTAATTTTTCACCATCAATACACCAGTGTGTATTTTGAATATCCTCAAAAGTAATTTCTAAATGATCTGTTTGGTAAAATGTAAAACCTGGAATCTCATGAATATGTTTAAGTGGTAGCATACATAAACTTTTCACCATTTCCCTTTTAGAAGTTAAATTACAAAACACAACTTCAAATTTGTGATCGTCTAATTTCACATCTTCATAAATATCATTCACTCCTGCAATCCTATTACTATTGGTAATAAAAATAAGAGAATATTTTCCATGACAATGCATTCCATGAACTTGATATGTTACGTTAAAAAATTTGAGTTGATCTCTTACCGCTTGTAATCCATAAATCAAGTAGCCTAATTTTCCATATTTTTTTTTAAGACGTCTTGGCGTTTCATAAGCAATATTCATAAAATTTCCAAAACTAGCTACATAAGTAAATATTTTCCCATTAATAGTACAAATATCCGCTTTCTGTATACTTCCTTGTAAAAGCAACTCCAAATTTTTTAAAAGATTGTTTTTATATCCATACATATGCCCTACATCATTTGTCGTTCCCATAGGTAAATTAGCAATTAAAAGTGGCTTTTCTCTTCGTAAATTTCCAGCCATAACCTCATTATATGTCCCATCTCCACCTGCTGATATAACAAGATCAGCCTCATCTATTTCATAAACTATATCCTCTGCATGGTGTTTATATTTTGTATAAATAAGAGTTGTTTCATAATCATATTTTTCTAAAATATCATATATTTTTTCTATAGAACGATTCTGTTTTCGTTTACCACTTTGATAATTATAAATAACAAAACATTTTTTCATAAACACCTCCTTAGATTTCATAAAATTCCAAAATTTTTCCTATGATAAGGCATATTTCTGTGCCAGGTTAATGGATAATGTAGCACCAGGTTGCAACAATTCTCCTTCCTTAATACTTTGCTCTGTTACAAATCCATAACCATTTAAATGCAAAGTAATAGAAGTCAGATTCGCATAAGCTTCTACTAAATTACGCGACCAACCAATCATATTAGGCATTTGTATATTGGTATCATCTGTTTTTAAAATGACTGTTTCACCTTTTAAAATTTGCTCTCCAACTCTTGGATACTGTGCAATAATTTTATTGCCATTTCCAATCATAACCACTTTGATTCCTTTATTTTCTAATTCATTTTTTATATTACTAGAATTCTTGTTAATATAAGAACCAATTTTTTCAGATATTGCATTTCCTTCTACAGTAGTACTTGCAAACATGTTTTTATAAGTAGCAATATTACTTATTACATTCCGCACTGCTTGTTGCATAGATATATTACTATTTGTAGCAGGTTTAGCAAGGGCTGCGTATATAATGATTTCAGGATTATCTTTCGGAAACATACCAGAAAAAGAATAAATATAACTTCCTTCTACATATTTTCCTGTTTTAGCATTTACATACTGTGCAGTTCCTGTCTTTCCGATAATGTCATATCCATCTATTTTATAGGGTTTTCCTGTTGTATATCCATCTGTACCATGTACTACATTATACATCAAATCTTTCATTTTCTGAACAGTACTTTGCTTAATAAGCGTTTTTGTTTCTGTTTTTTTACTTTCATAAACAACTTTTCCTGTTTTAGTATCTACAATTTTATCTACAATATGAGGTGTTAGCATCTTTCCATTATTTGATAAAAGTGTTAATCCTTGCAACTGCTGAATCGCGGTTGTTGTAATTCCTTGACCAAAGGAAGCAGATGCAATCTCAATTGGATATTTAAATTCTATTTTTCCAGTTAATTCCCTAGGCAGCTCAATTGCCGTTTTCTTTCCAAATCCATAATTTTGAAGACATGCTTGTAAATCCTTTTTATCTATAAATTTACCAATCAAATTACTAGCACCTACATTACTAGAATACTCATACCCTTTATCAAAAGAAATAACACCAAATCCTATTTTATTCCAGTCACGAATTACATCATCAGCAAATTCTATTTTAGAAGAGTCATATGTTGCAGAACCATCATATGTTCCTTTATCAATCGCACACATATAAGAAAATGTTTTCATAGTAGAACCTGGTTCATAATTGAAAGATATCAAAGGATTTTGATAATTAACAATATTCTTCTTGTTGGGATCAAAGCTCGGTGTAGAAGCACTTCCCAAAATATCACCTGTTTTAGCATCCATAACAGTTAAAATCATCCATTCAGGATTGCTTGCCTTACTAGCATCTTTTACAGCAGCTTCCACAAATCTTTGAATATTAGAATCTAAAGTCAAATATACATCATTACCATCCTCAGCATCAATTCTAAATTCTTTTGTATCAGGGATTTTATATCCAAAACGATCTTTTTGATATTCCAAATATCCATCCTTACCACGAAGTAAGGTATCATACTGAAGTTCTATTCCAAGTTCCCCTTTCATATCAGTTGTTTTCACTTTATCATTTTCTACTTCCATTTCCTTAGCATAACCAATCATATAAGAAGCGAAATCCCCATTTGGATAATATCTTTTATGTGATTCTATAAAATCAATCCCTGGAAGAGAAAGTGCCTCTATTTCTGTTTTTTTGAGTTCAGTAATTCCTCTCCCACCAGGCCCTAACTCTACTTGATATGATTTTTTATTTAAAAGTTTTTCTATATAATTTGCTTCCATATTTAATATAGGAGCTAAAGCTTCTGCAGTTTGTTTTTTATCTACAACATGCAAAGGAGTTTTATTACTACCTGTTCGACTTTCTGATAAATAAGCAATAACAGTATACGAAGTAACATTCAAAGCTAAGACATTTTTATCCTTGTCATAAATATTTCCTCTAGCAGCTGATAAAGTCTGTTTTACTGTATTTCTCCCTTTTGCAAACTGATCCATATTAATCCCATAAATATTTGGAAAAAGAGCTAAATAACAAAGTTGTAAAAAAATTATGCACATAAAAAGAAGAAATACTTTAAATAAAACCTTCGGTGTTTTCCAGTTTTGATTTACCATATTTCTCTTTTTCATCGCAGCACCTCTATTTTTCTACAACAACAATGTTATCATTATTATACGCGAGTCCCATATTTTTGACAACATCTTTTACTTTATCAAAAGAAGTGAGTTCACTTACCTGCATATCTAAACTTTCATTTGTTTTCTCTTGGCTTGTAATCTCATACTTTAATTTTTCAACACTTAAATTTAAATTACCAATACTAGCACCACAGAAAATTTGAACAATTAAAATACTAATAGGACATAAAAAAGCACCTATAAAATAAATCATTCGTTCTCCTTTTGTAATACGCATTTTTCTAGGTTTCTTCTTCATGAAACACCACTTTCTATTCTTTTATTCTTTCAATAACTCTAAGTCTTGCACTTCTTGCTCTATGATTTTGCTCTAACTCCTGCTGATTTGGCTCTACACTAGATACTACCATATATTTTGGTTCTAATCTATCTGGTAATATAGGCAGTTTTCTTAATTCTTTAGGTATTTCAGTATATTCCTTAAAAATCCTTTTACAAAGCCTATCTTCTAATGAGTGAAAAGTAATTACACATACTCTTCCACCAACTTTTATTAAATCTAACGCATCCCGAAGAGCCTTTTCAAATACATCCAACTCCTGATTCACTTCAATTCGAATAGCTTGAAACACCTTCCTTGCTGGATGTTTATCTTTTGTATATTTAAAAGGAACAGATGCTTTAATAATATCTACTAATTCAAGGGTTGTTTCTATTTCTTTATCTTCTCGATACTTTATAATTTTATTTGCAATACTAGATGCATATTTTTCTTCACCATATTTTTGAAAAATCAATATTAATTTTTCTTTTGTATAAGTATTTACAACTGTTTTAGCAGTAAGTGGATTTTCTAAATCCATTCGCATATCAAGAGGAGCATCTTTATGAAAACTAAATCCCCTATAATCCTCATCCAGTTGTGGACTTGAAACACCTAGATCAAACAAAATGCCGTCTACATTCTGTATATTTCTTTGTTTTAACTCTACTTTTATGTTTTTAAAATTACTTTTTATAATTTCAAAATTTGTTCCCAATTGCGAGAGTTTTTGTTTACTGAAATCAATTGCTTCTTGATCTTGATCAAAGGCGAATAAAAACCCCTTTTTTATTCTTTTTAGTATTTCAGAACTATGACCACCATAACCAAGTGTACAATCTACAATAACTGAATTCTCTTTCAAGTGCAAATCACAAATACACTCTTCTAATAAAACACTCTTGTGCATATATCCCCCTTATATTTGGTTTCCAAATAAATGATCAGCCATATCAGAAAAATTCTCTTCATTTTCTGTTGTAAATGCATTCCATCTATCTTCTGACCAAATCTCAAGGTGATCATTTACACCAATAATAATACAATTCTTATGTAGAGCGGCATATTGAATAAGTGGAGATGAAATGCTAACTCTTCCCTGTTTGTCAAAAGAGCCTAAACTGGCTCCAGATAAAAAGAATCTCATGAAGTTCCTTGCTTCTTTCGTATTGGGCAATTCCTTATATTTTGAAATGATCTCCTTCCATTCGTCCTCGGAATATAGGAACAAACAATTATCAAGCCCCCTTGTCATTACAAAGTTTTCACCAAGTTCATACCGAATTTTAGAAGGAATTGTAAGTCTTCCTTTATCATCCATAGTATGATGATATTCCCCCATCAACATAGAATCACCCACATTTCACCACTATGTTCCACTTCTATCCACTATTCTACATCATTTAACCCACTTTGTAAATGTTTTTACAAAAAAAACGTTCATTTTACATTTTATGAACGTCTTAAGTTTACTATATAATTTTATAAGGATCTGTGGAGGAACCTGTTCCACCTGTGATTTTAATATTAGATTTTAGATAAAGAACTGGGCGAGTCATATAAACAGAACTTGCACTCACACTGACTAGTTTTCCATTTGGATGAAAAGTACAAAGATTCACCCCTCCTACAATTGGGGTCATCGACCATTCTTGATATCCTTTATTCATCCAGTTAGATGTACAAGTTGTACTATTTGTAAAACATCCTGCTACATTGCCTGCAGCATATCCATAGTCACTTGGATATGCAAGACCAATTTTTCCAGTCCAAGTGTTTTTTTCATTTCCTGTACTGGCCATTTCTCTTTCATTTTCATAATAATATTTCACAGAATTACTAACACTATTTACACTTCCTAAATAATATTTTGAATCCTCTATCATTTTTTTTGCTTGAGAAGATAAAGTATTATAATAGGTGGTATTTAAGTGCTGATAAATATCTGAACTCATCCAATCGTTTTTATTAGTATAACTCCATGAATATCCACTCTGATTGATTCTATTATCTTTTATGATTTTAACGTTGCCATTAAACACTCCTATAATACGCCATTTCTCTCCATTAAACATCACATAATTTTTAATATTTTGATTGCCACGATATCTCACATTGCCATAAGGATCTACAAATGCACCATCAACACCTTTGGTCCCAAGATCTTGAATAAAAGAAGATAAGAATTCATCTACAACTGTGATTGTTCTTTTCTTTATTCGTTCATTTCCATGGGAATCTTTGACCCTATATGTAATTACATATACACCAGGAATATGTGTGACAAGACCACTTGTAGCTGTGATGCGATTTGTAACATCTCCATCATAGTTATCCAAAGCTGTAACACCCGCTTTTACATCATAATCATCCAATGTTGTACGAATTACTGTATTTGGAGGAACTGTTAAGGTAGGTGGTGTTGTATCCCTCACTATAACGGTTCTTTGAATACTTGTTTTTTTGCCAGAGACGCTGACACTATACTGAATGGTATGTTTTCCTAATTGATTGGTTTCAATGGTATTAGGGGTCATAACGATTTGGTCATTTGAAATTTTAGTTCCATCACTATAAAGCCCTACGACCCCCTTATCCTGATATTTTGTTTTTACCTCTACATATTCAAGAGCGAGTCCTTTTAAATATAAAGATGGTGCCTGCTCTATCGACTCATCTATTTGTGTCCCAGAATCAAATAAAACTTCATAAATATACTTATTATTTTTTCTTGTAATTACTATTTGCATATCATCTTTAAATTTCTTCTTGGTTTTAGCATTTACTAAATCTTGATCAATCAAACCACTTTTTTTAAGATCTCTTAAATAAATAATCATTTGTTCATCATTTTGCATAGGCAGTAAATTACTATTTTTCAAAGCCCAAGAACTTGCTGCTTTTTTTATATCCTTCTCTTGTACAGAAAAAGCCTCCTGCTTAGCCTTTGTTATCCTTTTAGTAACATTTGGATATAAAATGGCAGTTGTAACACCTAATAATGCAATTACTGCCAAAAGTTCAATTAGTGTAAATCCCTTTTTTTTCATAAAATCACCTAATTATTTCTATTTTAAATTTTTTCATAGCAAAATATCTTTAACAATATTAAGCTACATGTAATATTTTATATTAATATATTTTCATTATATCATACTTAGAAATAAAATCCATTATATTTTTTGCATACTTTTTATACAAAAAAGAAATCACTATATGATTTCTTCCCTAATTTTTGGATTTTTTAAAACAGCAATCAATTTATCAATTTCTTCTTTGGTATTATAAAAATAAAAACTAGCTCTACAAGTATTCTTAATTCCAAGTTCTCCTTTTAAAATCTTTGCACAATGATTTCCTGCTCTTACACAAATATCATATTTATTTAAATAGATAGCTAAATCTTGTGCGAAAATATCCTTCATATTAAATGAAACAATTCCCGTTTCTGCTGTTTCGTTATAAATTCTAATACCATCAATTTCTTTTGCTCTTTTTTTAAAATATGTAGCAAGTTCCTGCTCATGTTTTTGGATTTTTTCCATACCTATATTTTGTAGATATGTTAATACAGCTCCAAAACCTATTACCTCTGCAATGGGTGGAGTTCCTGCTTCAAAAAGGCTTGGTAATTCATGGTATATCCTTTTTCCATCTGGTTCAAAAGAAGCATTCATGCCACCACCAAATATAATGGGACGCATCATATTCAAAAGTGTTTCTTTTCCATATAAAATACCAAGTCCTGTTGGTCCACACATTTTATGAGCAGAAAAAGCTAGAAAATCTACGTCTAATTTTTGAACATCTACAGGCATATGTGGCACTGATTGGGCACCATCTACAACAACCAATATATTATTTTGGTGAGCATACTGTGTAATTTGGGCAATTGGTCTTATATCTCCTACTACATTCGTAATTTGTGCAAGGGATATAACTTTTGTTTTTGATGTAATAGATTTCTTTACATCATCCATTGTTACTTTCAAATCTTCTGTAAGGGGGATATAACGAATTTCAATACCTATTTCATCGGCAAGTTCAAACCACGGCAAAACATTGGATGCATGTTCACTTTTTGTCAGCAACACTTCATCTCCCTGTTTCAAGTTTTGCCTAAAATAGCCAAAAATAATTTTATTCAAAGAATCTGTGGACCCAGATGTAAAAATAATTTCCTTACTTTTTTTAGCTCCAATAAAATCCTTTACAATTTCCCTCGCATTTTCATATAAAGAATCTACTTTTAAACTAATATCATAATCTCCCCGATGAGCATTGGCACTATAGTGATTATAATAATTACTTATTGCTTCACTTAAACAAACTGGCTTTAAAGTAGTTGCACCATTGTCAAAATAAATGATTTCATCTTTAAGCATATTGAAATTTTCTCTATTCATAGTCTCACCTCCAATACTGATCTATCCAAGTCTCTAAAATATCTTTATGATTGCTACCATCTATTAAAAAACCTTTGATCAACATATATATAGCACTCTCTAAAGGAATTCCACGACTCTGTAAATAAAATAAACTTTCCTCATCAAATGTTCCTATATGTGCAGAATGAGAGGCATCTACTTCATTTTCATCAATTAGCAAAATAGGAACAATTATTCCTTTTTTTTGATTCAGTGTAATCATTCTTGTATTTTGTTCAATCACACAATTTTTCATTCCCTTTATAACCTTATTAGTAACATGAAATATAGCTTCGCCAAGTCCATCTACTACTGCTTTATTATTTAAATAACAGTTGGTATGCATCGCATTATGATATATTTGAATATTATAAAATTGTTCTTTCATTGCTAGTGTGTGTAAATGATAATAAACACTCGCCCCTTCTCCTTCTAAAAAAACAGTATCTTCTTCTTTTATTTTTTCAGTATTATATAACTTATATATATGCATTTCGCTATTATTAAAAAGATGATATTCACAGCAAACTTGATTCACCTCATCTTTTTTTATTTCCTCTAGTGAAAAACAACCATTTGATACATCAATTTTAATATCTAAAAGGTTTGTTTTTCCCTCATACACAATCGATAAAGAAGTTGTTTCCTTCACATAAAGTTTTAGACAATCCATCTTTGTATGATTTTGATTAGAAACATAAGTCATTTCTACATTATCATCTAATTGACTGGATATGATTTTACCCTCATACACTTTTATTGTATTCATTTTATCGATTTTCTCCCACGATACTTGTACCTAAATCATATCCTTTTTTTTCAATTTCCCTGGCAAGAGAAGCATCTCCTGTCTTAACAATATGACCATCTTTCATAATATGTATATAATGAGGCTTAATATAATCTAAAAGTCTTTGATAATGTGTAATCAATAAAATAGCAGGTTTTTGCTTTTCATAATATTCCATGACACCTTCTCCTACAATCTTAAGGCTATCTACATCAAGTCCTGAATCAATTTCATCTAATATTACAAAACTAGGTTCTAATAACCACATCTGTAAAATTTCATTTTTTTTCTTCTCACCACCAGAAAAACCTTTATTTAAAGAGCGATGGATCATACTTGGATCCATCGAAAGTTTATCAGAAATCTGGTTCACATTTTTCACAAACTTCATTAACTGAAAAGAATCTCCCTCTTTTTCACGTAAAGCAGCCCTTAAAAAATCAGAACCTGTAACACCTTCTATTTCAATTGGAAGTTGCATTCCTAAGAAAATACCTAAGCGTGCCCTTTCATCAACTGTAAGCTTCGTTAAATCATGGTCATTATACATCAATATACCTTTTTCTATCTTATAATGACAATCTCCCATAATCACCTTCGAAAGAGTTGATTTTCCTGTCCCATTTGGCCCCATAATTACATGAATTTCACCAGGTTTTATATCCAAACAAAAATCAGATAAAATTGTCTTATTTTCTATACTGACATTCAAATTTTCTATATGTAAATGATTCATTTTATCACGCTCCATCTTCATTTTATCAAAAAAAATTTTTTTTATAAAGTATTTGTATAAATATTTACAAATAAAGCCAATATGAAAATAGAATATTCGCAGATATTCATGCAAACGGGAATTTTCCCGTTTTTTAATTATATAAAAAAAGATTATGATAATCTTTTTTAATACTTTTACATATGATTTTCATTCTGTAAAACATCTACAAACCATGATTGACTAATATCACAACTACTGCTCGTAGGCTCTGGATTTGGCATGTCAAATTTAATAACCACAGGAACCTTAAAGGCTTGTCCAAAAGCAATACAAGTTCCTGGCTGAAGCATCCTTATCTTACGAATAATTTCCTCTGTAACATTTGGAACCATCTCTTTAATATAAGAGACATCTTTAGGGTGCAACATTTTTAAAATCAAAAAATTAGCACACTGTGAAAGAGCTGTTTCTGATAATTCAGAAGGTCTTTGTGAAACAAGTCCAATAATAACGCCATACTTACGTCCTTCTTTAGTGATTCTCTCAAAAATATTATAACCAAGAATCTCAATATCCCGATCGCTTTGCACATATCGATGTGCTTCTTCCAAAATAATATGAAATGGAAAAGTACGACTTAAACTAATATCTTTTGCATAATCAAATAAAAGCTTAGAATATATTTTTGTTAAATTTTTGGCAAATCGATCATCAACATAATTGATATTAAAATTAATAATTTGTGCTTTCTGATTCCCATTAACAGTCATGAGTCTTTTAATATATTGTTCTTTTGTTACAAATTCAGGATAATCAAAATATTGTGCGTATTCTCCATTGACAAGAGAATTTAAACGTACTCTTAAAATATTGGCAAAATCATACACTTTTTCGCTTTTTAAACTTCCTTCAGAAATAAGTGCAAAATCAAGAGCAACTTTTAAATCCTGAAGTTGATATTTAAATGTCTGATCTGGCATATGTAGCTCTAAATGGTCGTCTAAAAAAGTACTCATAAAAGTGGTCAAAAGTTCCATATCTCTAATTTTCCCAGATCCATCTATCAGCAAACATTGTTTTAAAGGTCTAACATACCCTGGCTGATAAATAGGGGTTTCCAAATTTAGTTCCTTTGTATTGTAAGAAGATAAAACAGACATAATCTGATCCCGAATTTGTGCTGGAGGATTCCCACTTGCCAGTATATCTAGTAAAGCTCTTGCTATAATATCATTTTTATGTTTAATAACTTCTTCTTCTTCTCTACCAAAAATAGTAACCAATTTAAGGGCCTTTTCTATAATAGGGAGTTGTGCAGGACTTTCAACCCCAAGTAGAAGAGCCAAATCATCTACACCTAATAACCATAAAGGGATTTTAATAAGTTCTACATTTTCATCTGTAGAATTTAAATTGGTTGTATAAGCCTTAAAATGAATATAAGGTGATGCTTGATCAATATTTTTAAAAGCAGAATGATATTCTCCATAAGCATCAAAAATAAAAATACTAGCTTTATAAGGAACAGGTTCCTTTTTGACAAGTAAATTTTGTAATATACGAGCTATACTGCAAGATTTTCCACTACCACTATTTCCAAATACCGAAAAGTGAGCATTGAACAAATCATTAATATTCGTATAAATTTTAACTCCAGGATAAATAGGACTCTCACCTAAATATAAATCTCTTTTTTCTAAATAGGAAGCTATACTAATGATAAGGGGTATTTTTTCTCTAGAAATTAGTTTTACAACTGAAGAGAAAGTCGGTTTTCGATTGACACCACTTACAAAATTTCCATTAATCATTTCCCCAACCAGATGAATATTCGCTTTCCCATCTTTTATATCAGTAATCTCTCCAACGCAAAGTTTATCCTTATCTTCTAATACTACATACATATTTAGTAAATTGGGAGTTGTACTTAAATCAATTGTTAATTGTACTAATACTGTATTTTCTTCTACCGAAATTACGTTTCCTAGCATTTTACCATCTCCTATTATATATTAGTATACAGGAAAACAAAAAAAAATAAAAGTCCTACTGATTAGATTTTCATCAGAAGTGACTTTCTTGTATAAATAGAAACATCATAAGCACACCTAAAAATAAAGCTCCCTTTAGAAGAACAAGTGATAAATCCTAAGCCTTCTATCATGATCTCTTCACCCTCACCAACAAAAAGGTTGATTTCATAAGAAAGGTTTTTTTTCTTTTTATAATATCTTTCTATAATAAGAGCATTCGATATATAAAATGTAACATTGTTATCTAGAACCTCTATTTCAAGGAAATCTTCGATATATATATATTGTTTTCCTTTCACTTGGTAAGTAATTGGTTTGATTTCTTTTTGTGGCATAATTTTAGATAACATTTTACCATTCACTTCGTTCATAAAACTTTTTTCAAGTAAAAGACCTGGTGTATCAATTAAAGTAAGTGTCTCATCTATAGTAACCTCAATACAATCTAGCGTTGTAGATGGCATAATACTCGTCATCACATCAGAAATTTCCATCGCATAATTATATAAAATTTTATTAATCAAAGTAGACTTGCCTGCGTTTGTATAACCAACCATATAAACAAATTTACTTTTTTTATAGGTATTTATTTTTTCAAATAATTCATCCAAATGATCATTTTTATAACTACTAATCAGTTCTATATCTATATAAGGAATTCCCATATTTTTTATATATTCTTTTATTTTACTTTCCCGAATAGACCTAGGAAGAATATCTCTTTTTGTTAATACCAATAATACAGGATTTTTTAAATATTTCTTCAAAAGAAGAACTTGCTTACTAAGCAGAAAAACATCGGCGACCAAAACAACTAAATCTCCTGTTTGATCTATTTTTTTTACAATAGATAAATAATCACTTTGTTTTTTTTCAATCTTTTGGTATTCTGAATAATATTTCAATCTAAAGCATCGATTACAGTATGGATGAGCTATATCTATGGTATACCCTTCTTTTTGTATTTCATTACTTTGGAGAGTGGCCCCACATCCCCTACACTTTTTATTCATAGTAAATTCCCTTTTCTAAAAAATTAGCATCTTGAAGTTTCTGAAACATACGATTTTCTCGAAATCGATTCCATCTTGTCAAAAACATATCCCTAGTACTAATCGGATCAATTAAAATAGTTAAAATCCCCATCTGATTTCCACCAATAATATCTGTAAAAAGTTGATCTCCAATAATCACTACATTTTCTCTTTTTATATCAAATTTTTTTAAAACATGTCTAAAACCTCTTTTAAGTGGTTTCATAGAAAAAGGGTGGATTTCTACTTCTAAATCCTGACCAAATGGATGTACTCTTCTTTTAGGACTATTTGAAAAAATAATAATGGTAAAACCCATTTTTTTTAAATGAGTAAATAATTCTTTCACTTCTTTTGTCGCTTTTTTTACATGACCAGGAACAATTGTATTATCTAAATCAAAAAGTAAATGTGTAATTCCCTTTTCCCATAATTTTTGATAAGGAATCTCATAAATATTTGATTTATACATTTTAGGTATATATTTTTGCATAATTCCCTCCTTTTTTATTGTAACATACCTCTATTTTAAATTCAAATTTATCACTTTGTTTATCTCTTCGATAGAAAATCCTTTACCATATAATTTTTGCTTTATCTGAAATTTCCATTCTTTTTGTTCATATTTATGGGAAACTTTATGAAATATTTTTTCATATTCCTTTTGTATTATATATGTATCTGAAATAGAAAACGATTCAAAAACACCCAGTATCATATCTTTATCATATCCCTTTTGCCTTAAGGACTCTAAAATTTTTTGTCTAAGCATACTTGTTGCATATTTATGATTGCTTTTTACTTTTTTTTCAATATATTTATATACTTTTTCTACAAATATTTTTTCATCTATTTTAGATATCTCATCAATAATTTTTGCTTCATCAATACCATATTCTTTTAGATTTTGAAAAAGTAAATGGGGACCATCTAAATGCAAATGAAGTCTATCATTGATATAACACTTTATAAAATGATCATCATTTAATAAGTTATTTTGTTTTAATCTTGCGATTATTTTATGTTTTATTTCGTCTGAAATTGCTTCCTCCTCTAATAAATTTTGTATTTCTTTTTCACTTCGGTATCGAACTTTTATTTTTCGTATCATCTTATAGTATATATCATAAAAAAGGCTATCTTCAAAAATTTCATCCAGTATATCTTTATCTATCTCCTTTGTAAGTAAAAGTTCTTTTTCCAAAATGATATCACCATATGCTGTAAAACTACTTTGATCCTCTAATACAATTTTATACTTACCATTTTTTTGTTTTATTATTTTCTGGATTCTCATTTTATCACCTATATGTATTTTAGCAAACATTTGTTTTCAGGTAAAGAAAAAAACAATTTAATTGGTATTAAATTGCCTTTATAATTTTAAAACATAACTATAGTCTTCTTTATAATATTGATGAAGTAAATATAATTCTAATGTAATATCTGTTATTTTTTTCTGATATTCGTTATATTCCCATTTGAAATTATCCCTTTTTTTACCAGTTTCTTCTATAATACTATCTATTAAAATATTATTATGAATATGATTCTGCACATCAAAGATGGCAACAGAACCTGTTGATCCCTCGCTTGCAAACGTATGAAGACTATATTCTTTAGGAACATAGGTTTTAGATAAATCAGGATATTTTTGATAAAGTCCCCCTATTCCTTTACTACGATTTTGAAATTTTTTATGTAAAAGTGTGACCATTTCTGTATGAATTCCATTTCTATGAAAAAATAGACAATCTGCAAGTTTAGCTAAATCACGACTGGTTGTAAAAAGACCTGCAGACCCTACACATCCCCCAAGTATTCTTGCTTTTGGATCATGAACAAAAAAATCACTTCTTCCATTTCCTGCGATATTCTTACCAGGATAAAAGGTAGTTTGAGAAAGATTCAAAGGTTCTAACAAAAAGTTTTTCATAATATTCGCATAACTCATATTCATAGACAAATTTTGACTCATAACTTTTTCAATAACCTTAGATAAAATAATAAGTCCCATATCTGTATAGGTATATATTTGCTTATCCTCATTATATAAGTAAATAGAGTTCAAAATTTCTTCAGCTTCTTTTTTACTATTAGCTTCCGCTACTCTTCTTTGTGTTCGAATTTCCCCATGCATACATAATATATCCCATATATTATAAGGATATAAATGATCATACTGTGGCATCACATCTCTAATTTGATCCTCATAGTGCAAAAAACCTCTATCCTCTAATATGAAAACTAGAAGTGTTGTATATAATTTCGTAATAGAAGCTAAATCAAATTGTGTATTTGATTCAATCACCCTACCGTGTATGCTTTCTCCACCTAGTATATTCACATAAAAACCAGGAAAGGATACACACTCTGATATTCCAATCGCCGCACCCGTTTTTAAAAATGCACTCGTTTCATCTATCATTTTTTCTAAACTTTCCTCTACTGCTTTTTCTAAATATGGATATTCTAATTTTTTTAATACATAATTTCGTAAATTTAATAATTCTTGTTTAGTAAACTGACCTCCTATATTTTGGAGTTTTGCTAACTCATGATTTAGAAAAATATCCTTTTGCAAGGTATCACCTCTAGTTTATTTTATATTTAATTACATATATAATTATAACATTCCTGTTATATAATATTATATTCCTTATCAAACGTTTGATGAACAAATAAATCACAATCATCCTGATATTATAATTTTACACTACTACACTTTTTTACATCACAACGATTTTAAATGTTTTATACTGTCTAAATACCATTTCCCATAAAAACAATTTTCCTTTTCCCCTCGTTTTCTGCTTCTACAATTATATTATCATTTCCAAAAATCAAATCTTCCATTTAAAGAATGTATTAACCTTTTTCTTTAATATCATTCCAAAAACAAAAAAAACAAGTAAAAATCCATATTTAATATACAGTGACATTCTTTTTAAAAATGATTTTTGATATACAAGTATATACTCTCCATCTGCCACATTACATTCAATAAGACCATAAGAACTACGTGTAATCGGATATTCCTTACCTTTCTTTTTTAAAACATATCCCTTATAATAAATTCTTGGTAGTTCAATTTGCGTTTGAAATCCATTTGTAGTAACGCGAAAAGCAAAATTAGGAAAAGAGGCCTTTTTATTTTCTATGAGAGCCTTATCATTGGTTAAATTGATAACCTCAGGTTTTCTTTTATTATAATATTCTTTCCCTTTTGTATAATACTCATTTGGATAATATTCCCCTAAATTACCTACCCCATATTGCTTTAATACTTCTCTATCTACTACCTCATATTGTCTATTTTGGATATGATATAAAAGAGGGTAAGAACCAAAACATAAGATCATAATTATAAAAAATAAAATATAGGATTGTTTTGCTTCGTGAATTCTTTTAAGAAAATATGGAGCAAACAAGGATATATATATAAGCAAATAAGTTTGAAGTCGCCATGGAAATTGAATCAATAACATTTTTTTAGGAAAATATTCCCATGGAACAAGAGAAATCATACAAAATATAAAAATGATTTCTAAAAGAAAAAAGTGCAAAAAGGAATCTCTTTCTTTCTTAAAATAAAGAAAACTTATAATCAGAAATAGAATCACAATGGCTGGTATATAAAACTGAATATTCCAATCATTTGTATCCAATAAAAAATATGAGGAAAAAGACAAAATATTTTGTTTAACTAGCTCTATACTTGTCATATAGTTTTCTAAATAAACTAAGTATTCTTTGTCCATATGTTCAATGATAGAAATGATACTAGGAAATACCACTATTCCTACAAACAAAATAGATGCTATCAATACTTTTAGGCTCTCTTTTTGAAAAATGAGTTTATGGTAGATGCATATATAAGGTAATAATAATATTGTAAAATAAAAGCTCATAACCAGATGTGAGTAAATACTTCCTATATATCCTATACAAAAACAAATAGAAAAAAGTTTGTATTTTTTTTCTTTTAAATAAAAAAGACTTAATAAAATAAGAGGAACAAAAAGAAATAAAAGTGATTCGTTTAATGCATACCGAATAAAAATAGAGGAAAGCCTATAAGGAAAAATAATAAAAATGAAACTCGATAATAAGGCACATTTTTTATTTTGGTAGCATTTATAAGACAGAATATATATTAAAAAGGAAGACGAAATGGTAAGAAAAATGTTAGTTATTAAAATGCTAGTTAAAATATCTATACCAAATATGGATAAAAACTTATATAAATAGGCATAAATTAGATGAGGAAGCGAAGGATAAAAAAGATAAAGTCCATATCCTAAATGATTTCCTATATTAGGTGAAATATCAAAAGCTAAAAATCTTCCTTTCAAAGGATCTAAATATTCCTTTAAATTTTCAATATTGGTTACATGAAATCCCATATCATGGCCTAACTTATTGGTATAAAAACCAGCAAAAAACATAACAAAAAAAGAAAAAAAACTAAGTAATAAAAAATTTTTTTTATGTTCCTTTATAAAGTTTCGCATGCTATTCCTACTTTCTATAATGATTGTTTATCCCCTCTTATATAAAAGAGAAAAGAAAGGAATTATTTTTCCTTTCCACTATCTTCTTTAGGAAGAGTTTCTTTATGTGAAAGATTTAGTCTTCCTCTTTTATCATAGCCAAGTGATTTAACCAAAAGTTCATCTCCTACTTTTACAACATCACTAGGTTTTTCGATTCTTTTATTGGAAAGCTGTGATACATGTACAAGACCCTCACAACCTTGCCATAATTCAACAAAACAACCAAAGTCTTCTACCTTAACAACTTTTCCTGTATAAATTTTACCATTTTCCACTTCTCTTACAATATTTTGAATCATAATAGCTGTTTTTTCAATAATATCCTTATCAGTATGATAGATAACAACTCTTCCATCATCTTCCAAATCAACTTTAACTGCACCTGCATCTGTCACAGTATGAACATTCGATGCCTCTAAAATGATTTTTGTAATCATTTCGCCACCTTTACCAATTACATCCTTAATCTTATTTGGATCAATCATAAAACTCATGGTTTTTGGTGCATATTTAGAAACCTCATTTCTAGGTTCTGCTATGGTATTTTCCATCACATCTAAAATTTGCATTCTTGCTTTTTTCGCTTGATGTAAAGCTTCTCTTAAAATATCTTTGGTAATTCCTTTTATTTTAATATCCATCTGTAAAGCACAAATACCATTTCTTGTACCAGCTACTTTAAAATCCATATCTCCTAAATGATCTTCCATCCCCTGTATGTCAGTTAGGATTTGATATTCATCATCATGAGTAATAAGTCCCATTGCAATTCCTGCAACAGGTGCCTTTATAGGAACTCCAGCTGCCATTAAACTCATACATCCAGCACAAATAGATGCTTGTGAAGAAGAACCATTGCTTTCTAATATTTCAGATACGACACGGATTGTATATGGAAATTCTTCTTCTGAAGGAATCACTCTTAAAAGTGCCTTTTCACCTAAAGCTCCATGACCTATTTCTCTTCTACCTGGTGCACCATATCTCCCAGTCTCACCAACCGAAAATTGTGGGAAATTATAGTGTAACATAAATCTTTTTTCATCTTCTAATCCAACACCATCTAAAATCTGATGTTCTCCAAGAGCACCTAATGTTGTAATCGATAAACTTTGTGTTTGTCCTCTTGTAAATAAAGCGGAACCATGTGTTCTAGGTAAAATATCAATATCTGTAGATAAAGGTCTAATTTCATCCATCGCTCTACCATCTGCTCTAGTGTGTTCTTTTACAACAATATTCCTAAACAAACGATATTCTATTTTTTCAAGAACAAGTTTTACTTTTGTAATTAGTTCTTTTAACAGTTCTGGTTTTAATGCCTCATTTTCTGTCTCATATTTTGCAACAACATCTTCCTTAACTTGATCAATTGCTGCATACTTCTCTAATTTGTCTTTAATTCTTAAAGCTTTATCAAGTGGTACTGTAGCCATCTCTTCTATTTCTTTTACAAAATCTTCTGTAATCTCTAAAGTTTCATATTCCATGTCAGGTTTTCCAATCTCAGAAATGATTGTTTCTTCAAAAGCAATTAATTCCTTAATTGCCTCATGACCAAACATAAGTGCTTCTAACATATCCTCTTCTTCTACTTCAGCTGCTGAAGATTCTACCATGTTAATGGCATCCTTCGTTCCTGCAAGTGTCAAATCAATATCAGATTTTTCTATTTGCTCTACAGTTGGATTAATAATAAATTTCCCATCAATTCTTCCAACCTTAACACCTGCAACAGGACCATCAAAAGGAATTTCTGAAATAGAAGTTGCTAAAGAGGAGCCAAATAAAGCAGCCATTTCGGGAGAATTATCTTGATCCACTGATAAAACTGTATTTACAATTTGGACTTCATTTTTAAAGCCTTCTTTAAATAAAGGTCTTAAAGGTCTATCAATCATGCGAGCTGCAAGTGTTGCATTTTCTGAGGGTCTCCCTTCCCTTTTAATAAATCCACCTGGAATCTTTCCAACTGAATATAATTTTTCTTGGTATAAAACCATTAATGGAAAAAAATCAGAAAGAAGATTTGCCTGTTTTGAAACAACAGCAGTACTTAATATAACCGTATCCCCATAACGTATTAATAAAGAGCCATTCGCTTGTTTCGCTAACTCTCCATATTCGACAACTAAACGTCTTCCCCTAAAATCCATTTCATATATTTTTTTCATCTGTATACCTCCTTTTTACGATTATTATATGACTCATAAAGTAAAGACACTCAAAAAAAGAGTGTCTACTTATTTTAAATTATTTTCTAAGTCCTAAACTTTTAATAAGTTCACGATATCTTGTAACATCCTTCTTGAAAAGATAGTTTAATAAACTTCTTCTTTGTCCTACTTTTTTAAGAAGACCTCTTCTTGAATGATGATCATGTTTATGTTCTTTTAAATGATTTGTAAGAGTATTAATCTCTTCTGTAAGAATTGCGATTTGAACTTCTGCTGAACCAGTATCTTTTTCACCTCTCGCATATTTCTTAACAATTTCTTCTTTTTTTGCTTTAGTTAATGCCATAATTTTTCCTCCTTCTTGTTATAAGCTTAAATCCATGTAAAAAATCGGAATCTTTTTAAACCCAGATTTAAGTACATATATACTATACACTATATTATATGTTTATGCAAGCATTTTTCTTTAAACAAACATTTTAAAAGGTTTAATCAGTCCCTGTTGATAAGGTTTATAAAGAGCTAGTAAAGTACCATTCTCAGAAATAAATAATGGATATTCTGTTTGATAAATATTTTCTAAAACCTGACCATTTTTAATTTTCTTTTCTATATTTTTAGGGACAATGACTTTGATGTATGTATATAAAGCATCCTCTATAGATTGTAACTTATATCGTCCTTTTTGTATATCTTCTAAAGAAAATGATTGTTCCAAAAGATAAGTACCTTGTTTTACTCTACACAAATTTTTCATAGTACCAACAGTACGAAGAGCAAGTGCAATATCATAAATTAAACTTCTAATATAAGTCCCTTTACTAACATCACACCAAAATGAAAAGATAGTTTTATTTTCATGATATTTCACATCTCCAACTATATGTATATCATAAATACTAACTTCTCTTTCAGGTAATGTAACATTCTCACCTTTCCGAGCATACTCATATAGTTTTTTGCCATTTACTTTCACAGCGGAATAAATAGGGACAGTTTGTATATATGTTTTTTGAAACGTTTTCAAAACCTCTTCAATTTTTTCTTTTGATATATGTGTAATTTCTTTTTTTAAGATATTTCCTGTCACATCTAATGTATCCGTTAAAACGCCCAATTCTACTTCTGCCACATATTGTTTTCTATAAGCTGTAATAATTTCGGCAAGTTTCGTGCATTTTCCTATACATAATACAAGAACACCTGTCGCAAGAGGATCCAACGTGCCTGTATGTCCTATTTTTCTTGTTCCTAAAATTTTAGAAACATCATTTACAATATCCCTACTTGTCTTATTTTTTTCTTTATTAACAACTAATATTCCATCCATATAACTCCCAATTTCTATTAAAACACATTTATCCTTATTATTTTTAATCATAAACAGGCAAACTGATTATCACGTTTTCCAGCACTCATGTAACAAGCATTCATAAAAAGAGGTACTCAAAACCTCATATTATTTTCTTTTACTTCTTTATTTCAAATAAAGTCCCTTCTCTTGTATCCTTTAGAATAATGCCATTTTCTAAAAGCTCCATTCGAATAGAATCAGCTAAAGAAAAGTTTTTATTTTCTTTGGCAATTTTTCTTTCCTCTATTTTAGATAATATGTAAGATTCTAAAGATATATCTACTGAAAGGGGTTCTTCACTTTCTTTTAGTAGATCTAAAGATAAAACGGCATCTAGATCCTTAATCAATTTTATTTTCGTAGCATTACTCATATCATCCTTTAATAAATCATATAAAACAGTTAAACAAGAAGCTGTATTTAAATCATCTTTCAATGTATCTTGAAACCTTTTTTGATAAAGTTCCACCATTTGCATATCAATATTCCCTTGTTCACCATTTTGAATACTTTTGACTTTAAAACGAAGCTTTTCAAATGTATGGGCCATTTGATCTAACTTATCATAACTAAATACAAGTGTTTTTCGGTAATGTGACTGCAAACATAAAAAACGATATACAAGTGGATGATATCCTTTTTCTTTCAAAAGAGAAAGGGTTAAAAACTCACCTTTGCTTTTACTCATTTTTCCTGATTGATCATTTAAATGCTCACTATGTACCCAATATCGACACCAAGGGTGTCCTAGATAAGACTCAGATTGTGCAATCTCATTGGTATGATGTGGGAAAATATTATCAATCCCACCACAATGAATATCTAAATGGTTTCCTAAATTTTTGATACCAATTCCCGAACATTCAATATGCCATCCTGGATACCCATATCCCCAAGGACTTTCCCACTTTAATTCTTGATCTTCAAACTTCGATTTTGTAAACCATAATACAAAATCCGCTTGATTTTTTTTATTAGAATCCTTCTCTACACCTTCCCTTACTCCAACTACCATATCATCTATCTTATGATTCGTAAGTCTATAATAATCTTCTAATTTGGAAGTATCAAAATAAACATTACCACCACAAGTATATGCAAAGTTTTTTTCTAATAATGTTTGAATCATTTCAATATACATATCTATATTATCTGTTGCCTTAGAGACTATTTCAGGCCACTTTACATTTAAATCTTTCAAGTCACTTTGAAAAGCCTTTGTATAAAATTCTGCGATTTGTAACACTGATTTATTTTCTCTTTTAGCACCTTTTAACATCTTGTCTTCACCAGAGTCAGCATCACTTGTTAAATGTCCAACATCTGTAATATTCATACATCTTTTTACTTTATATCCTAGATATTTTAATGTTTTCTCTAACACATCTTCAAAAATATAACACCTCAAATTACCAATATGTGCATAATGATAAACTGTCGGACCACAAGTATACATGGTGACGCATTTTTCATCATAGGGTATAAATTCTTCTATTTTTTTGGAAAGTGTATTATAAATCCTCATGGTTTCACCTCTATTTCATTATAACATAATCTCATAACGACTTCAATAAAGTGTATTATTCTATAATTCTGTAATCGATTAATTCTATTTGATTGGATAGGAAATCAGAATTCTCATCTAATGCATCCTGTAAATGTGTACTTAAATATTTTTTAGAATCATCAGGAAATATAGTCACAATATTCCCACCTATCTCATCTTCTAATAAAATACTTCCAAGAAAATTGGCACCAGAAGAAAAACCTACTCCCAGACCTAATTTTCTAGATAATAGTTTACTCATATTAATAGCATCCTCATCATCTATTAGATATACTTTATTGATAATACTACGATCAACAATAGATGGCAGAAATCCATCTGATATTCCATCTATTTTATGATCTTTTAAAAGAGGCTTTGCACTTAATAATGTCATTGTAGTAGGTTCAATAGCGGCTACAGTTACATCTTCAAAGATATCTTTCAGTTTAAACCCTACTCCCATTAAAGTACCCCCTGTTCCAATTCCTGATATAAATCCATCTATTTTATTTAGTTGTTTAATAATTTCAGGTCCTGTCGTAGAATAATGGGCACTTACATTTAAAGGATTAGTAAATTGATTTAAACGATACCCTCCTATTTGATTGGCAAGTTCATCTGCTAAAGCAATGCAAGTTTCATACCCTCCATTCTCCTTTGAAACTAAAGTAATACTAGCACCATATGATTTAATTAAATTTCGTCTCTCCATACTAACAAAATCAGGCATAAAAATATGAACAGGATGGTCAAAATAAGATCCTAAAGCAGCTAAACTAATCCCTGTGTTTCCGCTTGTAGCTTCAATCAAAGGAACCTTAGGTAAAATATTCCCATTTTCTTTATTTTTGGTAAGAATATAATACACCATTCTATCTTTGATACTACCTGTTAAATTATAATATTCTAACTTACTATACACTTTTCTTTTTTTTCCTTTATATATATATGTAATCTCAATCATGGGAGTATTACCTATCAGCTGTTTCAAACTATCATCTCCTATCCTATTATATTTAGAAAATACATAAAAATTTCCAGAATTTTTTAAAAAATTATTGCATATTCTATAGTAGTATGATATTATATAGGAGCAGTAATGAAAGAGGACCTTTAGCTCAGTTGGTTAGAGCATCCGGCTCATAACCGGGCGGTCGATGGTTCGAGTCCATCAAGGTCCACCATTATGTATTGCGAGTGTGGCGAAATTGGCAGACGCACTGGCCTTAGGAGCCAGCGGAGTAATCCATGGGGGTTCAAGTCCCTTCACTCGCACCATTGAGGTTAAAAGTCGCACTTTAGCGACTAACTATATATAAAGTTCATAGTATTTGATATTATGGGCTTTTTTCATTGTTTAAAGGAGTGATGAATTTTTATGAAAACGACCATAGAAAATTTAGAATTTCCTTGTGAAATTAAGAAAAAACTAAAAATGAAAGTTAGTATGGGAAACTTAGAAGTTGAGTTTATTGATGGACATTTGATTAAATTTGATAAAACGAATCTAAGTGTTCAAGAACCACATAAGATTATTGTTAGTAATAAAAAGAATACTCTTGTTGCTTTACTTTATGAAAATGAAGATAAAATATATCTTCCTAGTGAAAATGCAATTATATCAATAACTAAATATATCAGTATATTAAATACAATGAATAAAATGTATTAAAAATAGATTAAATTTGTACTGAAAATATACTATTTTTATACTAAATTTATACTAGAAATTGTATTAAATTTGTATTATTTATTGCATTGTAATTAGACTATTCCCTATGATACTATGGTAGTGTATTGAAAATTTATCGATACTTATAGAATTGCAACTTTTTTGCATACTTTTTGCAACAATTTTGCAAGAAATTTGCAACTTTCTTGCCTAGACATTGCAAGAAATAAGTGGTACTATGATAAAGTATTGAGCAAAATATCAATACAAGAGTATTTTTATTTCTCAAATTCTTCCCAAAAATTACACGAAATTTACTCATTTTTTACCTAGACTTTGCCTATTACAGATGATAATATGGTATCGTATCAAGTAATAGCATTTACAGAGTGAATTACATTGTATTTACCGAGTAATTTACAGAGTAAAGTATCTAGCGAGTTCATAAAATATGTGCTAAACTTGGTATGATAGAAAATAATTCTATCAAATATGTACTGAATAACTAACATTGTATTTTTGGTTACCTAACACAAGGGAATTTTCTCTTGTGTTTTTTCGTTTTAAAAAATAAAAAGAAAGGAATATGATAAATTGAAAGAAGAAAACGAAATCATTTGTGGTCTTTATCCAAGAGTTTCAACTGAGGATCAAAGTAGGTTTGGTCATAGCTTAGATGAACAAGAAGATAGACTGCGAAAACTATGTGAATTTAAAGGCTATAAAATATATAAAGTGTATCGTGAAGAAGGAGTTTCAGCAAAAAATACGAATCGACCAAAATTTAAAGAAATGATACAAGATATGAAAGATGGTAAAATAAACAAGATTATTGTCTATAAATTAGATAGACTTACTCGTTCAATTAAAGATTTAGAAACGATTTGTACTCTTTTAGAGGACTACCATTGTGATTTAGAAAGTGTCGCAGAAGAAATCAATACAGGAAATGCCAATGGGAAATTCTTTATTAGAATGCTTACAATACTTGCCCAACTTGAAATAGAGAGAACTAGTGAGAGAACAAAGTTTGGGCTTGTAGGAGCCGCTAAAAAGGGTCATATTTCGGGAAAGCCAGCACTTGGATATACTAAAAAAGGAAAAAGCAAAAAACTAGTAATAGATGACTTAGAGGCAGAAGTAGTCAAAAGAATTTTCAATATGTATTTAGAGGGTTCATCAGTATGTTATATATGTGAGAAATTTAATGAAGAAAATGTTTTAAATCGACATTGGGCAACTACTACTGTCGATAAAATTCTATCCAATAAAATCTATATAGGAAATATTGAACATGGTAAAAGAGATAAGAAAAATGCACAAATATTTGAAAATGTTGTACCAACTATTATTGATAAAACAACCTTTGAGTGTGTACAAAAGAGAAAGGAAAAGAATCTTAAAAACTTCAAACGAAAAAGAACTTATATTTTTATGCAAAAGATACTTTGTCCTAAATGTCATAAAATTATGGGTGGTGAATCTAGTACAAGTGGAACAGGAGATAAACATATTTATTACAAATGTAATTGTTGCAAGAAAAGAATTAGTGAAAAGAAAATAGAAAAAGAACTCTTAAAATTCTTAAATGATATGTTAGATTTTTTTCTTATAGTTGATAATTCTTTTAAACCGTCTATGTGTAGAGATATAGAACTAGAAATTACCAAATATGAAAAAATGAAAGATGAATTAAATGATAAGGTATCAAGAATAAAAAAAGAATTTATGGATGGAGAAATTGCAGCCAAAGTTTTTGAAAAAGAACTCCATTATTTAGAAAAGGAAATCAAAAATATAGAACTTAAAATTATTGAATTAAAGGACTTGAAACAAAGCAATGAACATAAACAAGATGTCGAATTATTTTTCAATGTAAAAGAAATAGAAAAGTTAAAATTGAAATCAGAGTATGTGAAAGAACATAATTTATGGAATCAGTTGAGCCAAGACCAAAAACAATATATCATAAACAAATATATTGATGAAATAGAAATTAGTAGCGATAATAACCACAATGTTTCTATTTTAAATATTATCTTCAATAAAAATGAGATTGAAAATATTGGTCTTATGTTTAGAAATGATTGTTTTGATATGATAGTAAATGTAGAGGATCGAGATATTATTTTATCCCATGTAAAAAGTGATGAAGAAACAAAAAGTTATATAAGTACATTAAGAAATTTTTATAACATCAAAGAAACTACGATACAAACTGAATTATTTGATATAGCAAAATTTAATTCAGATGAAGTTATACAAATAATTCCACAAGAAAAGAAATCTAAATTTGAAAAAAATAAATTTACAATACTACAAATCGAGGTATAGAAATGTATCTCTTTTTTATTGGCAGAAAGGGGGCGATTTATGAATTACTTTTTTAAATTTTTACTACCACAACTTTACGAATATTTTAAAGATGAAACAAAAGTATTAGAGTTTATTCCACAAGTGATAGAACAAAAATATCAAAACTCATTACTTGAATATAAGGAAAATGAAAGAAAGGAAGATAAAAATGAAACAATTAACGAATGATGAAATAATAAAAAATGGTGTAGAAACGATAAACCAATATAGAGTATTAGATTATCTAAAAAAGAATCTAAACATATTTTCATTTGAAATATTTTTATATGATAGAGATACGATCAAAGTGATAGATTTTGAAAATAAAGAAGCCTATTTTAGATATGATAAAGAGAAAAAAGAAGTGTTATTTTTAGAGGAAGAAATAGAAAAAATTGATGACTATGAATTGTGTTAATCATAGTTTTTTGTTTACTTTTTTTCAAAAAAGTAATAACAAACGTGGCACGTTTTGTTGAACTTAGTTCAATGAAAGTGGCGATAGTTTGTATAAAAAATTGTGAGAGATTTCACTTACGAAGCTTGTGGAATCACGAATAATTTTCATAGATAAAATTGAAAGTTGTACTTTCTATTTTATCAAAGACTTATGGAGTTTTATTCCCTTACGATAGTTTGGGAATATTACGTAATAAGGCAAACGGTTTCTAAGGTGGTAAACCTTAGCTCCCATGTTTTGATGCTTGCGTCAAAACATATAGGGAGTTAGAAATTTTGTCTTGGTTTCCTACCCACTCTTAGAGTATTTATGAAACCTCAAAATGATATTAGGAAGGAAGTGATATTTATACAAAAATTAGCCTATTCATTCCATATTGGAAATGATAAAAATAAAAGCAAAAGGTCAAGAAAAACTATAAAAAATGGTGGGGTTGTAGATAAAGTTTTTAATAATAATGCAATTCAAAATTCACAACAATTATCGAAAGTAAATAAACATAATTTACGAAAATATGATGATAAAGTTGAGATGATTGAGATTATATGTGGTACAAATAATTTGTACGAAGATGTGAAAAAATTGTATGTAGAAGAATTTGATGAAGCACGAAAAGAATATAACGAAAAACAAACTCGTAATGATAGAAAAATCGAAGATTACTTCTCTCATATCTCAAATAATAATAAGAATGATTTGGCTTGTGAAATTATTATTGAACTAGGTAATATGGAATTTTGGAAAGATAAAGAAGATTCCTATAAAAGGAAAATGACAGAAGTTTTTAAAGAACAAATTCAAGATTTAGACAAAATTGTCCCCTCTTTTAAAGTAGCGAATGCTGTTGTTCATTATGATGAAGCAAGTCCTCATTTACATATCGTTGGTGTTCCTGTAAAAGATGGAAATAAAAATGGTATGAAAAAACAAGTAGGAAAATCTACTATATTTACAAAAGAATCATTAAGAGAAATACAAGATACTATGCGAATATATTGCAAAGAATCTTTTAATAAAATCTATGATACTAATATTGAATTATTAGAAAAATTAGAAGGAAAAAATTATGATATTCCTATAAAAGATATGAATAAACAATACAACTACTTCAAAGAACACGCAGATCGAAGTCGTGAAAGATTAGAACGTGTGAATAGTCAAACAA
>CANPPW010000018.1 GCA_947576095.1 uncultured Mycoplasmatota bacterium
CTTCTACCCATACATTATCTCCATCTCTGTATTGTTCTCCATTTGAAAGTGTAAATCTATTTCCTCCAAAATCTGAATTTGCTTCAACTCTTATATATCTTTTACCATTATATTCATATTCTTCATGTTGTTTTGCTAAAAATCTTTCGCCATAAGCATCATATTTTCTTGAATCTGTTGTATAGCTATTTCTTGTTTTTGATATACTACCACTTCTATATGCTCTTTCTAGTCTTTCTTGCATATCTTTTGATGCTGCTTTTTGTGGATAATATCCATACTCTACTTCAAGAATACCATCTCTTGCCCTTTTCCCACTCTCTCCGTTCGTGGGGATACTAGAGATTGATGAGAACGGCAAAGCTGGGCGAGCCCCACCATTGCGTCGGTTAACACTGGAGAAGTTGTAACAATCACCACGACCGTTAACCACGCGCGCGTCATTATCTCCATCATCTGATTTTGTCCAATAATATCCTGTTCTTCCCTCCAAAGAACTATCATTATCTATATGATTGTTGTCAGAAACATAAGCACCTAAAAGAATGGAGAAATCTGTTATTGCTGCTTTTGTTCCTCTTTTCTCTAATATATCTAATTTATCACTTCCAAAATATTGTTCTTCGGTTAAAAAAGTAAAATTACTCATCTATACTACTCCTATATTTTTTGTATATCCATAGAATTTTTATATAAATTTCATAGATACATTATCTCTTTTTTTATTCTACCATAACAACTTTTTTTTGAGAATAGTTTTACATATTTTTTTATAATTTTTGTGGAAAAGTTTCATTTTTTAATTTTTGACTTTCTTTTGTGTCTTTGATATGGTTATAAAATGCATTTTTTCTAATATAAACATATTCATCATCTATAATATTTTTTTCTCTTAATTTATGCAATGTTTTTAAATGTTTTTTTAATCTTTGTTTAGATGAAACTCGTAATTTTCTTGCTATACTGCCATCTTCATTTAAGATATGCCTATATCCTAAAAAATCTATTCCATTTTTTACGATTCCTATTTGTGTTTTTTGATTTAGTGATAGCTTTAGCTCATGTTCACATTTCTCCTTTATTTTTGAAAGTGAATATTGTAAATAACTTTTATCTCTATGAACTAAAATCATGTCATCCATATAACGAATATACCCTTTTACTCTTAAATCTTCCTTAATATATCTATCAATCACATTTAAATACAAAAGTGCAAACCATTGACTAGATTGATTTCCAAGTGGTAAGCCAACATCTGCATTATTAGGCTGTTCTTTTACTAATTTTTCTATCATCCACATTTCATCACTTGAAAAATTAATCTTTTTTAGTAAATTCAATAACACTTCATGATCTATGCTTTGAAAATACTTTCTTATATCACATTTTAGAAAAAATATTTTATTGTTTTGTTCTTTTCTATACTCATTTCTTAAAAAATTTTCTAATCGTTTTATAGCAAATGTTGTTCCTTTTTCTTTTCTGCATGCTGCATTATCGTATATTAGTTTTCTATCAATTTTGTTTCTTAATGCCACATCACAAAAACACTTTATAACAACTCTATCTCTAAAAGGTAATGCTTCTATAACTCTTTCTTTTGGCTCATATATTAAAAATTCTTTATACTTTCCTAATTTATATTTCTTTGAAATTATATCGTTCATAAGGTTACTTATATTACTTGATAAATTAGCTTCAAATCGTATCACTTCTCCTTTATGTTGTTTAGATTTTCTACAACCTTTATATGCATCATATAAATTTTCAAATGTAAAAATTTCTTTTAATTCCATATTGTATTTCCTCCTAAAAAAAGAACGCTCCTTAAAACTTGCAAAAAATAGATTATCTATTCGTTGCTCGTGTAAGCGTTCATATTCTTCCACCGCACTATTTCTTTAGCGGTTAGAAAAGAGAAAAATTCCTTCACTTTAAAATACTGATATATTTTCCTTAAAATATATTTCTCTGATTCTTTATTTAAAATCCACTTTTATAGGATTTATCAAAAGTGAATCTGGGCGAGCCCCACCATTGCGTTTGTTAACATTGTTGTTGTTTCTATTACCATTATCGTTAACCACGCGCGCGTCAGAGAGAATGGGGCTACAAAGAAAAACCCGAAATAAATTTTTCTCTTAATTAAAAGCCTTTCAGCCTAAAATCCTAACTTCGTTTTTTCCATCTTTCATCATCACTCTTTTTCCATGCTACTGTTAAATTAATTGCTTCTGATAATTGAATAGAAATTTGTTTGTACTGTTTCTTTAATATGCATCCAGAATTTTCTGCCACCATAGAAACATATCCTAGTAATTTTAATTTTACTATTGCCTCTTTTTGTAATTCTTCTCTTTTTGTTTTCTTTTCTACTGCATCCATTCTAATAAAATTAGCTTCTAATAAGCATTCTAATGTATCAAGACAATAGTTCTGCATTCTATTTACAAATACTCCTCTAAATTTTTTGGGAGATTTTTCTGTAACTGCAATTATATAAGCTGCTAGTTTCTTTACTACTGTTATAACCATTAAATCATTTGCATTAAATGGTAATTTGTTCACTTGTTCTAATTCATTATCATTTTCTACGCTTTCTTCAATTTCTTTTTTATTAAATCTTTTATTCTCAGCAGTAGCAATAGCTTGCTTCACTGCTACTTTATCCTCAATACTGTTTTCAGCTCCGTTAAAGTCTTCTAATTTTTTAGGTATCTTCAAATTACTATCTCTACTAACTTGTAACATTTTTATCCTCCTTACACATTTTCATATTTTAACATGAATTTCCTAAAAAATCTATCAAGTTCAATGTTTTAAGGTTTCCTTTGATTTTTGTTATCTTATTTAAAAGCTTATTGTACTCCTCTCTGCTAACACCTGTTCCCTCTAAAGATTTTTGATACTTTTTTTCTTCTATAGATAGATATTCTTCTGGATCATCATAATATAGTAATAATTGTAACATCAAACACTCTATTTCACATTCTGTATGCTTTTTATTTTTTATTGTAATGCCTAATTTTTTTAATAGCCTTTTCTCCTTAAAACTTAACATTTTTCTTATATTTAAAATTTCTAAATTATGATATTTTTCATCCCATTCTAAATATTTTTTATTTTCTAATTCTCTTTTTATTCTTCTTAATTCATCTACTATTTCCTCATAATTAAATGGAATTCCCTTTTGAATATAACCTGCTACTTCTAAGCCATCTCTTATTATTTTTTCCCTAGTATCAACTGAAATAACTAAAAACTTTGGCGAATCTTTCCTTGTAGAATATTCCTTTATAATATCTAAACCTGTATATTTATGATTTCTCATTAAATCTGTTACTACAATTTCAGGTTTTAATTCCTCTATCATTTGTATTTCTTCTTCATCTGTATTTGCAATTCCTAGTATTTTAATGTCATCATATTTTTCCAAATATTCTGACATAAACTTACATATTGTTTTGTTATCATCTGCTATTATGATTTTAATTTGTTCATTCATTTAAACTTTTCCCCCATTAATTAAATGTCTATCATTATAGTGCATATTTTCCTTATCTCTATTCAAAATATTTATATATTTCCCTTATTTTTTCTCCTATGTATAGACCATAATTATGGTCTATTGAAATAAAAAAAATTGCTATACTTTATTTAAATTTATTGAAAGGAGATTTGCTGCCATGCAACTAAATGATGCTATTAGAAACAGAATTGAATACTTTTTAAACAGAAAAGGCTTATCTTCCTTGTGGGATTTATATAAAACTAGTGGTGTTCCTAAATCAACTATTAATGCATTGTTAGGTACTGAAACAAATAAATTACCACGTTTACCTACATTACTTCATATTTGTGAAGGTCTTGATACTAACTTAATGGAATTCTTTAATGATCCCATATTTTTAGATATTGAAGATTCCTCTGAAGATAAAATAGATAATATATAATTTTAAAGATGTTTTTACATCTTTTTTATTTTACCCTTGTTTTTTAGTTTTTGCAATTCCGTCTGCCTTTAAATTCTAGCATACTTATAATGATAAAATCAAGTAGAAATTGATATTTTGATTATAAGGGGGCGTTTTAATTTTGAACACTAGGAAATATATAGATAATTTAGGTGGAAAATTAAATACTGTTGGAAATAATATAAAAATTGCTAGAGAAAAAAACAATTTATCAAGGCAAACTGTATCTGACCAACTAATGATACTTGGTATAGATATTTCAAGTCAATCTATTTTTGATATTGAAACAGGCTCTCGTACTGTTATAGATTATGAATTATGTGCTTTTGCTAAAATACTCGATACAACCACAGATGCACTTCTAAAAGATTTTAGAACTTACTTAGATAAAATTTAAAAGATTAGGATTTATTTCAAATTCTAATCTTTTTTAATATCTCTTACATTAAACATTGCAATAGTAATTTCATTACATCCTTAATTCCTGTCTTATAATATTGCTCATAATATAAACCATGTTCATTATTATATTCTTCTTCATATCTATCAAATAGGTCTATTATTTTTGATATTTCCTCTTTAGTTTTTACATACTTTTTTAGTTCTTCTTCAAATTCATCATATCTATTTTTTCTTTTTTCTTGCGTTTCTCTTACTTCTTCTTTAAATTCAGCTGTTATGATGTCTCCTTCATTTTCTCTAAATTCATAAAGTGCTTTTAATATATCACTTTTATTCATTTTTAATAATGAACTTAATATACTTTTATCCATATCTACACCTCCTCTTCTTTAGGTTGTGTGTGATATTAACTCTGTGTAAAACCTTTGTCAACTCATTTTAAGTTATTCTCTTAAAATCTGAAACCCTGAAATTCTTGAGCAAAAAAATGATGTATTATCCCCATTGTTCAAAAAAATAATACATCATAATCTAAAACCCCTCATTCCCTCGCTTTCAATCATGATAGTCTAGTATGTAGATCTATTTTATCTACTGTAGGTGCTATTTTTAAAAATATTGTGCATCCTTGCCCACACTTTTTACACCTACATATCCCTTATTACAAGTTTTGCCTCCTGAAACTCTTTCTTTATTGTGAGTATATGTTACAAAATCTCACTTACGCATTTTGTATAAATAGACTGTTTATACGAATACGAATGAATTTTATTGCATTGGCTCATCACACCTATCACTTTTATTTTATAACGAGTTTACGGCATCTCTCGTTTTATGAACAAAAAAGCACCCATAAACATTTTATTGTTATATAGGTGTTTTTGTTGTTTAATTTTCTTCACACAAGAATCGATTTTGTGCCATTTTTATTTTAATTTAAGGTAGTTTAACCTTAAAAATTACTCAAATTCTTCTTCGTCCTTTTGTTCTTCATGTTCTTTTTGTAATTCATTAATCCTTATCTCCAGTAATGCCTCAAACTCTTTCTTATTATCTAGGGTAATAAATGTTTCATTATTGCTTTGAATATATTTATCTATAAATCCAGTTTCGACAATATTTTTCTTTAATACATATCCCATAGTATCTCTTTCTTCTCTTTCATTAGGTACTACTCTCTTGGTAAAATCATCTATTAAAGCTCTAATGGTTATATATCCATCTTGATATATTCTACTGCTACAATAATAATAAAAATCTGATAATATTTTACTTTCTTCTTTCCTATCAATATCTATTTCATCATAATAATATGGACAGTAGCTTGTATAAAACACCATATCAACCCAAAATTCCTCATTGTTTATATTTGCATCTGCAATTCTTTCATCTTTATATAATAATTGTAAAATTTCATTTCTATATTTGGTCAAATCTATACCATCACCATAGTCTTTTAAATATACCCATGTGTTAAAATCTGAAGTACCTCTTATGCCATCTTCTATCATTTTATTAGTATAGAATTTTAGCATTTCATCTTTTGTCATACTTATTTGAAAATTTTCTTCTTGCATCGTTTTTCCCTTTCTTTAGCGTTCTAGTGCTAAAATATACTTTTCTGTATCCTGTATTTCCCTTTCGTATTATTTTTGTTGTTATTGTCATATGTAAAACCTCCAAAATAGAATTAAAGAGAGTATCTCTACTCTCTCAATTTCTAGAATCCTGTTCTTGGTAACTTTTTTACTTTAATTTCCTTTTTATAAATTTTAGTTGTATGATTATCTTCATCCCATACTAAATAAGCCTCATGATCTCCTTCAACTCTTGTTTTATTTGTAAATGTAGTATTATCTTCTAATCCTTCATTTGTAATTACAAATATATATGGATTTACTACTGATTCAAATCCTACATTTACTGTTCCAAAGTCTGCTCTAAATTCTGTAATTACTTCTCCTTCTTCTAATTGTATTTTAGAAAAATCAACATAGTTATTAACTTGTGTATTTAAGTTTTCTACTAATAATTTATAATCATTTAAATTTGTTTTGTAATATATACTATAATTTAAATCTTGATTATATGTTCCTGTAACAAGTTTACTCATTCTTACATAATCAGATGGTAAATAATCAAACCATGTAAAATTATTTAAATTAGTATTTCCTGTATTTTTTATGTGAAAATCATAACGAATCTCTTGATTTTCTGTTGTTTGAATTATTCCTGTTTTTTCTATGTCTACATCTGGTTTATCTGATTCATTTTTAATATTTACTTCAATCGTTTCTAGATTTTCATTTATATCTACAACATATTCATTTGTATTTAATTGCCAATATTCTCCTGATGATTTTTCTTTTACAATATATTGTCCATATACTAATAAATCACTTGTAGCCATACCTTCTGAATCAGTAGTAAGAATATCTACTATATTTCCTTTTGAATCATATACATCAAATGTAATATTTGGAATTGGTGTTCCTGCAAGATCTCCTGTTATTGGATTATCATCTAAACTTGTTTTTATAATTTTAATATAACCTTTTATTTTTTCATTTTCAAAAGTCAAATTACTTATTTCATCTTCTTCTAATACTACTTTTCTAATTTCATCAGATAATACATAACTTTCCTTTGTTTCTTTTTCACGAACAAAATATTTTTCATCAATACATGGTAGTTTTGAAGATATTGCCTCACCATTTTCATCTGTAGCAATTTCTTCTATTACTTCCATATCTTTGTTTAATATTTCAAATACAACACCTTCTAATTTTACTTCGTTATTATCCTTATCTATTTTAATAACTTTTACTTGTCCCTTTTTTAGTTCATTTTCTACTTGTATTTGTGTTATTTTATCCGCTTCTATTGTAATATTTATAATAGGATTTTCGTTTAGTTTGTATTTATGATTTGTGCTCTTTTCAATTAAAGTATAAGTTCTATCGATTCTTAAATTATCTATAACAGCTGTTCCATTTGCAGATGTTACAACATTTGCTATAACTTGATTTGTTTCTTCATCAATTAAATCGAATTCTACACCTTCTACCCTTATCACATTATTATCTGCATCAATTTTTATTACTTCTATACTTCCTCTTTTTATGTCATTTGTTACTACTAATTTGTGTTCAAAATCATTTTCAATATTAGCAATGTCATCTTCTGTTAAATTTTCTACAAAATTAACTCTAAACACATCTTCATTTAAGTAATATAATTCATTATTAATAGATTCACGCACATAATATGTATTCTCTATTGGTAATAAAGAACTTTTTGCGATACCGTGTGCATCAGTTTTAATACTTTCAATAAAGTTATTATTTTGATCATAGATATTAAATGTTACATTTTCTATTTTTATATTACTAAATTCACTATCTATTTTTTCTATTACTAAATATCCTCGTTTTGGCTCATTCTCAATTGTAACTTCTGTTGTTTCATCATGTTTGATTTGTACTGTTACATCTTCTGTATTAAGTTTATGGTATATATCTGTTATTACTTCTTTTAAGTAAAATTCGCCTGTCCATAAATTATTAATTTCAATTCTTCCTGTACTATCGGTTGTATAAGTTCCAATTAGCTGATCTACTTCATATGGTGCATCTATATTTTTTGCATATAATTCAAACTTAACACCTTCAAGTGGTATTTGTTTATTATCTGCATCTACTTTATTAATTACTAAGTTCCCTTTTTTATGCTCATTTTTTAGTTTTAATTCTTTAATTGTATCTGTTTGAATATTGTTAATTTCATCTTTTGTTAAATTCTCTGTAAAATCAATTGTATGCTCTGTTTCATCTAATACATAATTCTCTAATGTGGATTTTTCTATTACTTTATATTTTTTATCTATGCGAAGTCTAGAACTTTGTGCAACTCCATTTGAATCAGTTGTTATTGTTTCAATAAAGTTATTGCTATCATCATATACATCAAATTTTATACCTTCCAGAGCATATTCCGTAAAATCACTATCTGTTTTTATTACTTTTATTACACCTTTTTTTCTTTCATTTTCTAAAACTACTTTTGTATCTCCATATTCTTCGCTCCATTTAACTTCGATTCCAACATCATCAGCTAAATAAAACCATCTATTTGTAGAAACCTCTTTCAACATATAATTTCCAGTATTTAAATCCTTTATATAAATTTCTCCATTTGCATCAGTATAGTATGTTCCTATATATAGTTTAGGATCAGTAGTGTTATTTCCTACAAGATAAAGTTCAAATTCAATGTTGCCCATAGCAATAGTATTATCATCCATCATAATTTTTTCTACGAATAGATTTCCTTTTTTATGCTCATTTCCAACTCTTAGTGTATATACACATCCATCATTTATTCCATTTTCTATTAAATTAACTGTAAATGATTTTTCATTTGTTATATATTCTGGTCTTGTTTTTAATTCACGAACAATATATTGTTCTTTAATTAGTGGTAATTCTCCTGATTTCGCATATCCATCTTTATTGGTTGTAATTTCTTGAATTTTATTGCCTTGCATATCAAATATTCCAAATATAACATATGACACACCTAAAAATTTATTGTATTTTTCCATTGCATCAATATCATATTTATATATTTCAATAAATCCTGTCTTTTTCTCATTTGCTATTATAACATTAGCATCTTCGTTAAATTTTACATCTACAATTTGTTCTGTAGTATTTACTCTATAAAATTGATTTGTAGATTCTTCATAGATTTTATAACGCCCTATACGGACATTATTTAATCTTGCGACACCTGTACTATCAGTTTTAATTTTTGCAACAAAATTATTATTATCATCATAAACATTAAATGTGGTATCTGTTACTGCAATTTTATGATCATCAGCATCTACTTTATAAACAACAATATTTCCTAATTTAGGAGCATTTGTAATGTTTAAAGTATATACATACCCATTTATTATTCCTTCATGTGTTAGATTAATTTTCCACTCATTATTACTTAATATATACTTATCATTTACTGATAGTTCTCTTAAAACATATTGTTTTTCTAAATCTAATGGAGAACTTTTGGCATATCCGTTGCTATCAGTTTTTAACTTTCCGATTAAGTTATTATTTGTATCATATATTCCAAATTCAACACTTGGTATTTTTATTGAATTATCTATACTATCATATTTATATATTTCAATATAACCAAATTTCCTTTTGTTTGTTACAGTTATTTCACTATCTCCTGAATTTACATTTGCTGTAATTGGTGTAGCATCTACATTGTAATATTCATTTGTAGATTTTTCAATTAATTTATATGTGCCAATCCTTACATTATTTAGTCTTGCAATTCCGTCTGTCCCTGTTGTTATAGTATCAACAAAATTATTGTTAGAATCGAAAACATCAAATGTTGTATTTGCAATTACTTTTGAATGATTACCAGCATCTACTTTATGAATAATTAAGTTTCCTGTACTTAGCCAATTTACATTTAAATTTATTGTAGATGTGGGATCAACAATTGCTCTATATCTACCTGCTAAAACTTGGTATGATGCATTACTTGATCTGTATATAATAGGTTGGTATTTATATTTATGATTATCTATATTATTTGAAGTCCAAGAGCCATTAACATTTAAATTTGCTCTTAAATAAAATGTATTTCCACCATATACATCTACTCTTCCTGTTTGTGTTGTTCCTCTTGTTTCATTTACAAGGGAAACTCCATCTTGTAATTGTATAGTTAAACAATAATTTGGATTACCATTTACACTAATACTTTGTGTTCTTTGTGTCTCTCCATCTAGATATGCAGTTAAAGTATTTTCTGAAAAATTTAAAACTGTAGATGGCACAGGCATAGAATTCACATAGTTTATAAAATCCTTTGCTGTATTATTTGTATTTCCATTTTTAAAATGATCTATTGCAAGAGTCGTATATACAACTCCTTGTGCCTCAGATGAAAATCCCCATTGTTGATCTCCACCCCATCCATAATAAAGGCACTTTAGTACATTATCATCATTGTAAACATCTTCTGCTACTGATGTTCCTCCAGGTGGTGTTGTTTTTTTATGATCCATACAAAATGCTCTTTGTCCATTAACAAAGAAACTTCCTACTTTACTTTGTCCATATGTAATACTTCCATGATAATCAACCACATAGGTTGCTGCCTCTACTGTAGATTGTATTATTGGACATACTGATGACATTAGTGTCATTACTACTAACATTAAACTTATAATTTTATTTCTTCTCTTTTTCATTGATTTTTTATTTCTCCTTCCATAAAAAGAAAGCTAGACTCTTTCTAGCTTTCTAAATATTACTTATATTTTAATTTTCAATAAATGTTACATCTCCATCTAATTCAAACCAATCACCTTGTGTATACCATTGTGCTTCATCACCTTTTATTAGATGCCTCTCATCACTACCTTGCGTTATTACAGTTTGCTTTTTATTGTTATTTTCTTGTTTTGTAGTGTTAGGTTTAGTAGTTGTTTCTTTTTTGGTATTACTTGTGTTTTCACTTTTATTAGAATTTGATGTATTTGTTTTAGGTACATTTTCCTTTTTATTTTCGCTTGTATCTTTATTTATTGTATTTTCCACTTTTGAATTTTCCGTTACAGTTTGATTTTCTATAATGTTATCTTCTGTAATCGTATTTTCTTCTAATACTGGTGCAATTATATTTTCTTGAATATCATTTACTGCTCCTGCTGATGTATCTTTAATATTCTCATTAGTAGATATTTTAATTATTAATATTGTAAACATGCTTATTAATAACAAAATAGCAATACTCAGTATTATAATTATATACTTTTTTACACTTCTACCCATAATAAATCACACTCCTCTTTTGTCCAATTTTAACTCCATTTTTAGTGATTTACAAGTCATTTGCAGTTATTTCTGTGGCTTGAACACATAGTCTCTGATTCTTCTTATTTGCAATACAAGTGATTAATGTAATTTTATTATCCTTTGTATTTTCTAATAACTTCCAATCCGTTTCAAATATTGCTTGAATATTATCTACTTTATAATTTCTAGTATAGAATTTTGTTTGATATGTTATAATATCTCCCTTTTCTAATTCATTTATCCTAGCAAAATATGAATATTGATTTCCACGATTATGTGCTGCTAATCCAATATTGCCATCATACAACGAAGTTTCTTCTATATGCCCAATGTAATTTTTTAGAGTTTTATTGTCACTACCTTCTTTTACATTAGCTTTTAACCCAATTTTTTCAATAGTTAATATTCCTAATATATCTTTATTTACTATATCCTCAGCATTATTGTATGTAACATCCTCATAATCAGGATCTGTATGAATATCATTTATATCCACTAATTTTGGATCATAATTACTAAAATAATAAATATAACTTCCCAATAGAATTACTAAAATTACAGCTATTATTACAATTAATTTTCTTTTCATTTTGCCCTCCTACTCTATACATATATTTCAAATTCTTTTTCTTTAATTTCATAAATATATTGCTTGTCAAAATATTTAATTGTCATATTTTTATTTAGTAATTCATTATATAGTTTATTATTTAAAACAATTCTATATTTACCTGACATTGGAATACTTGGTGTTATATTAATTAGTCTGTCATTTTTAGAAATATGTAACTTTTTTACTAGTCTCCATTTTCCATTATTGCTATTATAAATAAAAATGTTCTTTCTTCTAAGAATAATTAAACCACTAAAAAATATAATTCCTGCAGTAGTAGATAAAACAACAGGTGTATAATCTTTTTCTTCTTTAATTTCTTCATAAGTTAAATTATATGTCATAGAATCAACTTTTTCTTTTTCCAATGTTCCTTTATAAGTTACATTTGCAATATAATTTTTTGTCACTCTTCTTTGTTTAACACCCTCATAATTCATTACACCATTGTATGAAATAGGAATCTCTTGTCCATCTATACTTTGTGTTTTTGCAATATTCCATACTGGATTAGTTAAATAATAAGTAGTTCCATTTTCTTGAATTGTTTTAGGTATTTCATTTAGTTCATTTTGTGGAACATTATTGTATTCTCTTTTTAAATCTACTTTATATTCCTCTATATAGCTTTCATTGGCTGTTAATTCTATGGAATCTTGTTGTAATTCTATAATTCCAATATAGCCATCTTCTTCTATTTGTTTTTGATTTTCAAATAGTTTTAATGCACTATATTTATCAGATGTATTAACTATTCTTTCTTCAGTTTCTTCTTTCACTTTTGTTAATATAGTTTTATTTTCTTGTTCTTTTACATCTTTTAGTTTATAACTAACACTATCTACTATAATTTCATTTTTTATACTGTTTTTGTATTCTACTTTATTTTCTATTGAAACTGTTTTATTTTCTTCGTAAATTTTAAGTTTTGGTGTATTAGTATTAGCAAAACAGTTTGTAGAAAATGCTAATACTAATAATAAACTTAATCCAACAATTCTCTTTTTATTCAAATTCGTCCTCCTCTTCCTTTTGAATCTTCTTAGATTTTGATTTATTTGTGTCTGGCTTTCTGTTAATTATATTTGGTTGCTGTTTAGATTCCTCTTTTTTACTCTCTTCGACATTTTTTTCCTTTGAATCTTTTTCTTTTGTTCCTTGTTGTTTTTCTTCTTCTTTTTTATTTTCTTTATTTAGTTGTGCTTTTTCTTCTTTTTCTGCTTTAATAGGTTGCTCCTTTGTCGCTTCTTTAACTGCCTGTTCTTTTACCTCTTCATTTTTTGATGTATCTTGTACATTTGAATTTATTTCAAATGAATTTGTTTTTAAATCTTGTTCTATAAGTCCTATAATATAGTCCTTAACTGATAATTTTTTATTTTTTCTTTGTTCTTCCATTTTTGCTCTTAATTCTTCATCAATCTGACATGCTAAAACTTTCTTATTACTCAAATTCCTCTTCCTCCTCTTTTTGTAATTCTTTATTTAAATTATTTGAAAATTCCTTTATAAAATCAAATGGATCAAGTAGTTCCTTAACTTTTGCATTATTTCTAAATTCAATATCTAATGTTTCTTCGCCAAATCTAGCAAATACATATCCATCTTTTAATTTTGAAAGTGTTTTTTCTAATTGTTTGATATCTTCATCTTTAGTATAATATTTAATTGTCTCCTCTGTTCTTAATAGAATACAGTTTTTGCCGTTTTTCTCAAAATTGCTTACTTCGAATAATTTTAATAGCTCATAATCAGCAAATTTTTCTTGGTCTTTTTTTATTTTCTCGTAACCTTTTTTAGTTACAGATATCATAACTTCGCTATAATATCCCATATCTTTTCCTTTCTATTTCAAACCTAATATTTGAAATACCATGTTTCTTAATTCATCATTAAATAGAAATGTTAAACCAAGTGATGTTAATACAAATACTGATATATAACATACTAGTCTTACTAAATTCTTAATTGCATCCATAAGAATTGCAAAAAAATAAACACTCGAATTTATTTGATTCTGTGTTTCTATATTTTTATTTTGCTTTTCTCTTGATTTAAACTTTTCTTTTAATTTAAAAAGAAAATCTTGATATTTAAGTTTTTTATCGACTTTTTCTATTTCAATTTTCTTAAACCTTCTAGCATCTTTTTCTTGCAAACCTTCCTGTGATAAACATTTTCTTATTTCTTCTTTTACTTGCGTTTCATCTATTGCGTTAACAATGTTATAAATATTATTTTCATATAAATTAGTTAATATTACATTTTGATTATCATAACCTTTTGCAATAACAATAATTCTAGTATTTATATACATTTCTTTGAAGTACTTTATGCTGTTTATCACTTCATCTTCGGTGTTCTTTAACTGACTTAAATCTATAATTAGATACTTAATCAGATTAAAATTTACTTTTGTTTGTTTTATATATTTTAAAAAATCTATTTCTTCTACTTCTTGATTTAATATTGTAATGTTTTGTTCTTTGCAAATATCTTTTATTAATCTAGCAGTAGAATTACTTGCAATGTAGCTTAACATATCTTTCCCTCCTTAATCTAGTGCCCTCTCCTCATAAGGCACATTATAAGTTACATTGTTAGATTCCAAGTAAACAATATTATTGTGTTTGTTATTATCTTCTTTTCCTAGTTTCCAAAATACATTGTTTAATATTACAACTATTACTAATACTATAAAAATAGATAAATAACAAAACATTTCTTTTTTGTTTTTGTCCATTTCTACCCTTCTTTCTCCGTAAATATATACGGTGCAGGATCAACCTTTTCTTTATTTTCTGTCCTAATTTCAAAATGTAGATGGTCTCCTGTAGAATTTCCTGTACTGCCTTGTACTCCTATGACTTGTCCTGTTATTACATTTTGACCATTTTGAACACAAAGTGAATTATCTCTCATGTGACCATAAAAGCTGTAAAATATGTTTCCTTGTTCATCTATATGCTTTATTTCTACACAATTGCCATAACCACTCTGCCATCCTGCATATGTTACCTCTCCATCTTTTACAGCCATAACTCTACTTCCTAAACTACCACATAAATCTAATCCTGAATGCAGTTTTCCTCCTGAAATTTGCACACCATCTTTATATATTGGATCTCTATATCCAAATTTACTTGTTGTTGTAATAAAGTTTTCAATTGGCATTGCTAATTTTCCTTTATATATAATTTCTGCTTGTTCTATTTTATTTGTTTTTGTATTACTAGTATTAGATGAAAAGATTTGATTTGTATAAGTACAACCAAGAATTAATATAAATATTATAATCCCTATAATAATACTTAATTTCCTACGCATATTCTTTGTTCCTTATAAATTTTGAATCTATCATTTCTAACTCATACTCAAACAATCTAAACATTATATATAGTTTTCTAATTCCTGACATAAACAAGCATTCTCCAACATTAGCATTTAATATCATTTTTTCTTCTTGTTCTGTTAATTTAAATGTTGTTACAATATCTTTTAAATCTTTTCCATCTGTTTTAAAGAATAATTTATATGTACTATTTGTAAGTAAACTTTGACCATATAATCGAATTTTTTCATTTAGGAAATCTTCTATACTTTGCGTTACAACAACAATACTACTATTATGTTTTCTGGCCATCTTACTTATATATCTTACATATTCCAAAGTCTGTGGAATATTTGGATCAACTAATATATGACACTCATCTGCAATTAACATTGTTCTTTCTTTTGAATCTTTACTTAAAATGTCCCAAGCATACGAAAGAATATTATAATATTGTGCTCTTTTATACTGAATTTGAAACTTTTGCATCGTAGATGTATTAAATACAGTTAGTTTTGTATCAACTTCAACATTAGTATAACCATTCCATATTCCACTTGCTTGTCCAATACAAATTGGTCTAATTAATGCAAGTAACTTTTCTAATATTTCGTCTTTATTCTTTTTATTTTTCTTTTCCATTAAAAAATACAAATCTTCCAATATTGGAAAATCTGTATTTTTTAATTGGCTTATATCTGTATCTTGATCTATGTTAAACTTTTTATATAGTTCCTCCAAAACTAAATCTAGCTTTGAAAATTCTATTTCTGTTAATGATGGATATAATATTTGGAAAAATGTCTGCAAGAATTGAAAATGAAGTGATAAAGCATTTTTTCCAGTTTCATCATCTTGATTATTACGAACTTGCAGTGGATTTAGTACACCTTCCTTACTTCCATCACAAGCTATTATTTTTCCTTTTAGACTTTTGCAAAGATGTGCATATTCATTTTCAGGATCTATTACCAATTGGCGTGTTGTAGGAAGTTCATTTATAATCATATGCTTTACTGCCATACTCTTGCCTGAGCCTGATGAGCCAACAACAATCATATTGCTATTTGTTCTTCCTAAGTCCTGTTTCCATATATTAAATATAATAATACCACCATTTTGACTTATTCCCCAGTAGTATCCTTTCTCGTCAATAAATGTTTCTGTATTAAATAGAAATCCTCCTGTAAATGTACTTGTTAATATGTTTCTTTTAAAATTTTTGCTAAGCTCTGTCTGTATAGTAAAAAATGGTGCAACTGCCTTAAATCCATCCATTAACATATAGTTTGTTAGATGTCTTATTTTTATTTTTTGTCGTTGCATTTCCATCTCTACTTCTTTACATTTTCGTTGTAGTTCCACTTCTTCCTCAGCAGATACAAGTATATAAATAGTTAAGTATGAAACAACTTCATTATTTTCTATCATTCTACTTATAATTTCACTTGCCTCTTCTATTTCCTTTTCTTTTAATTGTCTACTAGATTCATTCTTGGCAATTTTTGCTAACCCTGATGCATCTCTAATCCTTGAATCTAAGTTATCAATCATTTCAGTATTATCTGTTGGCTCAATATTAATACTAAAAATAGCACCTACGTTATTTACTAAATTTCCAAGCCATTTCATTTCGACATTAGATGGGTAATGAGCTATTGTATATATTTTGCAAAAACGATTTCCAAAATATATTTTATTTCTCTCAAATTCTAATCCTCCAACTGGTGTAATTAAATCTATTAGTTCGTAATTTGTTTCTTCTTTCTTCAATTTTCCTCACCTGCCTTTTTCTCTAATGCCTCTTTTATCCTCTTTTCAGCAATTTTAAAATATTCCTCGTTAATTTCAAATCCAATAAATCTTCTACCTTTATTTATTGCCCCAACAAGCATAGTTCCACTTCCTGCAAAACAATCTAAAATTACATCACCAGGTTTACTTGAATTTTCTATATGATTTTCTATTAGTGGTAATGGTTTTATTGTTGGGTGTTTATATTTCTTCTTATCGACTTGATTAGTACCTGAAATATAATACTTTCGTTTAGTATGATAATTTCCATATAATCTAACTCCTCGTTCTCTTGCAAAAACTATATATTCTGTATCTGGTAAATAATTGTTATTTGTAAGTGGACTTGGATTCATCTTGTGCCAAGTAAGTAATTCATAATTACATCCTTTACTCATAAAGTAATCCAACAATTCTTTTACTTGTCTCTTAGAACAGTAAATATATATGTTTATTTTCTTCATTTTTTGTATTAATAAATCTAATACTTTCAAATCAAAACCATCTTTTAATTCTAAAAGTTCATTAGCGTAATTATTAAATGTACTTGTTTTTTTCACTTTATTTAAATTTAATTTGTATGGTGGATCTATAACAACTAAATCAATACTATTGTCATCTAATAGTTTAATGCCCTCCATACAATCCATGTTGTATATTTTATTGTATTCTAGCAAATTTTTCTCCTTATTGTTACGATATTATCGCTATAATCCGTATCTTCTTTTCTTGCAAACTCTGGAATTGTAAAACTTTTAATCATTAAAATAATTTCTGTTTTCGTTAATACTTCTGTATCAAAATCACAATTCTTGAATCTTTGTTTCCAATTGTTTGCTCTTTTTATTAAATTATCTTCTGCATTTTCTCCGTCTTTACACCATATACACAAATAAAATTCGTTTTCTATAATGTTTTTATCTGCTACTAATTCATGTGTATGAATTATTCTTTTTTCTACTATTTGAATACTTGCATCATCTTGCAATCTTTTCTTTAACTCTTGTTGCTCATTTATAAAATCAGCAATATCAACTTTTCTTGGAATTATAAAAATTGTATATGGATTTTGTTCATTACTGAACTCAATACTCATACTATCCATCTTGTTTATTAATTCCTCTTCAGAAAATAAATCCGTATTAATGGGAAATACTTTCATAAATAACATTACTTGTCCATCTAGTGTGTATAAATAATAGTCTTTTATATTTTTTATATTTAAAAATTCATTTAGTGTTTTTGTTTGTTGTTTCAGTTTTATTAAAATTACCTCTTTCATACTTATACCTCTTTTGCATAAGTTCATAATTTATAATATTTATTATATTATCAGCCATTGAAAAGTTGTTTCTATTCTTAGTTAAGAATACAACAGCAATGACAACAGATCCAATAACAAATAGAGTAGATATTAATGTTACTCTTGTGAAAAGATATATAATATATGCAACTATACTAGATACCCCTAAAACAATTATAGTTTTTATTAATTCTTCTACTCCATAACCCTCAAAAAATTCTGTTTTTAATCTAATTTGTGATGGTATATTAATCATCCTTTTATCTTGCACCTGCACTACCTCCTCCGACCGACCTTCGCCGACCATTATCCGTAAAACTTCCTCCTATACCTTTATATCCTGTATATTGGTTATATGTAAAAGTCGCTGGGAATATATAGCCATCTGAATCTCTATAATAGTCGATATCTGCATAATAACCTTTCCAAAAGTCTTGACAATCAGAAAAAGGTCTTAAGTAACAAACATTCTCTACTACCTTACCTGTAGAATATAATCCAAATGCCTCTCTTAATGCTTCGTCATCTGTAAGTGCTGCAATCTTCTTATTTCTATCTGTTACAACATATCGTTTGCCATTTATAGTTACTACTTCTCGATTTTGGCAGTCCTTATCTTCAATTTTTGCAAAAGTTACTTCGCCAACTTCTTCATCTGCTATGCCAACAGGACTTCCAAAATAATCCTTTGGTATTTCTAGCAAGGTTAATGAAAGTGTAATTAATATACTTGCTATAACTGTATTTTTAGCAAGTTTTATATATCTTGCTTTACCATCAGGATCAACTCCCATTTTTATCATAAAAACAAGAAATGTGACTCCACCAATTGTGATTCCCACATTTCTTAATACTCGTATAATTTCTTGTAAAGTTTCTATCTTGCTTTCCTCCTTCCTCTTGGAAGTAATGCTCTTACATTTCTTGCTGTATTACCTGCTGAATTTATAATACTTCCGTTTGGCTTTACCATATATTTTCCTAATATTGTTGGTGTGTTAACAGCTATAATTGCAATTGCTATGCCATAAATTAGATGTCCATTTATTGTTACTAATATTGATAAATTCATCATACATAATTGTGTAACTAGTGTAAAAGCTGTCATTAGAAAGCCTCTGATATATTCAGGGAACACACCTTCGTCTGAATTTAAGAGTCCGTATTGTTGCAAATGGAATCCCCATTCTCATAAGTAATATTTCTATGCCTTTCATAATAAATTGACATATTAGTATTAGCCATGTTATCAATAATACTAAACAAGCAATTGCTGTAAAAATACCTCCTGCTATGTTATTACTTAAGGCCTCTGCTAAACTAACTGTCTGAACAGGCATTGCACCTAAAATACTACTTAGTAAACTAGATGTAATACCAACAAAAATATCATATACTTCTTTGAAACATATCATTACAATAACTGCTTTTAGCATGCCAATTACTAGATGAATAGGATTTTTCTCTGGATCACCATTATCATGTAAAAAATATGTTTTTATTAGTTTACTTATAAAGACAACTACTAATATAAAGCATGCATAACTAAAAATAACTTGATAGATTCCATTAAAATCTATCTTAGAGCCTCCTTGCACTTGTATTGCATTTAATTCTCTTTCTATAAAAAATACTAGATTTACCATTGACTTGAAAAGCGAATTTAATGTTGCCTCTGAGCCATCAATGAATTTTTGTATTAATTCTACAAGCATGTCTGCCACTTAGCATCACCTACCTAAAAAGAAAGAATCACTATTCTTTCCTACTTGTAGAATCCAAGAATTACATCAATAAGTGCTAAGCCACAGGTTATTAATACCATACTTATTAATGTAGTTTTAATGTTTTGAATATTTCTTCTTCTCTCTCCTTCGTCATTAGTTTTTAAGCAATAGACATAGTATATAAAATATCCTCCACAAATTGTGATTCCTATACCTGTTAACCAACTAATAATTGCCTCTGCCAAGTTTTTTGTACCTGTTACTAATTTTGTACTTTCAAAACTACTTGCATGAACTACTTGCTGAAATGTAAATAACAAAATAATACATACTATAACTTTTAGACTTATTCTAACTATCTTCTTCATTGTTTCTTTTTTCAATTTCTACATTCTCCCTTCTTGGTCTATTCACTCGCCAATTTTTTCTAAGTGTTTCTATTTCTTCCTCTTCTTCATCCAAATCAATTTCATTATTCTTTACTTTATCCCAAATATTCCATATTTTCGATTTAGATATTTTTCTTACTTTTCTTGCATTTTCTCTTTTGATTCTTAGCCTTTGGTTTTCTTCTTTTGTTCCCATTCCATTTAGTTTATTAAAATACATTTTGCTAATGTCTGGTACATTTAAAAGAGCAGGTGGTTTACCTGCTATCATAACTAAAATATATGGACTCTCAATTTTTAATACTTCATCAGGTGTTAGCAATTTCCTTGAAATTAAGCTCATACTGCTACTTGAATTGTTGTATTTTATATTAGTATTGCTACTTTCTCCATAACTTTGGCATGTATAAGTTCCGTAGTTTGTCTGAAATTTTAGTTGCTGTATCGATATTGCTTGATTTTAAATATATCCATGCACAGTTATCTAAAATATTCTGCGTTCCTTCTTTTCCGATACTTTTCTTCTAATTGCCCAAAACTTTGAAGTGCAATTACAAACCTGCAATTTCTACTTCTAGAAACTGTTAGCATAGACTGGAATGTATCTATTTTAGTAAAGTTTGCAAACTCATCTAAAATGAAATTCATTCTAATAGGTAGTTCTCCACCTTCTTCTCTACTAATATCTACAATAGCAGTATATAGCTGTTGTACTAAAAGACTTCCGAAGTTTATGATAAGTTAATTTATCATCACTTAATAAAATATATATTGCTGTCTTTTTCTTAGCAAAATCTCTTAAATCAAAATCAGATTTTTGTATTGTATCTGCAACATATTCACTAACAAACATTTGCAATGTAGAAAGTGCTGCAGCGACAAAACTACCTCTAGTTTTAGATGGTGCTGTTCCTGCTACTGCAAAAAACTTTTTTATTGGATCGTTTGCATCTTTATTTTTCATATACTTATCAATTAACATCTCTCCATCTTCATCAGTTTTGAACATCTCTGCTACAAAGTAATATGCATTAGTTAATGTTTGATATTCTCTCTTACCTTTATTTTCAAGAACAACTGCCATAATTGCTGTTTTTATTACACTCATTTCACCATTAACCCAAATAGGCTCTGTCTTATCGTTTTTTTCAACTAATACATTAACAATATCATTAACTAGACTTTCAGCAAGTGGAATGTCATCTTTTTCTACTGCATTAATTACTAAGTCCAAGTAATTATAATGATTACTTTTTAAAAAGTTAATAAAATCTAATGCAATAACATTGTAACCAAGTTCTTTTAATTTCTCTGCAGTATATAAATACAACTCACCTTTAACATCACTAATAAATAAGTTTTCTCCTGCTAAACCTAGCATAGTAATACTTGGAATTAATATTGATCTACTTTTCCCTGATCCTGAACTTCCTATTAGTAATACATGCAAGTTATCATCTATAAAATGAATTTTTTCTATTTCATTAGCTCTTTCAAAATTTGTTATAATTCCACCTGAATCAAGAGAAATTTTATTATATTTGTTATTTCTATTTATAATATTGTGTTTAAATACTTTGTCATAGTCATTTTTCTGTAACCACCACGATGTACCATGTTGTCCATCTCCGAATTGGTGTTGGTATTTCTAACTTATCTGTCAGTTTTACTTTCTTGCTATGATATATATTTTTTGTACCATTAGTAAATAGAATCAAAAAAGACACTACCATCAATTCTAATACACAAAAAATCGCTAATACTTTCTTCTCTGTAACTAATGTATTAATAATTGATATAGCATCCATATTTAATAAACTTTCAAAATCTTTACTTAGTATAAAGTGTAAACTTACTGAAAAATAAGAACACACAAATATACTAAATATAATTGCTATTATGATTAATATTCTTCTATTAATTTCTATTCTCCTTATCTTTTTAGAGCTCCCTCTCCTCCTTTTTATTTTAATTTTATTTAAATTAGATTATCACCTTCTTTATCTATCATCTTCCCAATTAAAAGATGAACTATTAGCTTTCTTTATTGCTAAATCCTTTTTAGCTTGTTTTGATAATTGTTTTTTATAGTTAAATTCATATCTTTTAGCATATTTTTCTTCTTGCCTAGTAGAAAAATAAATGCAATCAAATACTCTCCAAATTAAATCTCTACTATAATTGACATATCTAATATTCGAATATTCCTCTTGTTCATTTAATAATACTCTTTCAAAATTTAATATTTGATTTCCAATTAGTTTTAATATTTCTTCTTCTGCCTTTTGTTTTTCTATCTCTTGTGCTTTTACAATTTTTTCTTGATCCTGATATTTAAATGACACAATTTGTTGTTTTGCTAAAATATACTTTTCTATTTCCATTTTAGTTTCTAGTGACATATCTATAATTGTCCTAGATATTGAATCAATTTGTTTTATAATATCTGGATACTTCTTCAAATATTGATATTTGATACTTCCCTTTGTAGTTTTTAATTGTTGCTTTAATGCTAACAATTCATCTACTAATTTTTGCAGTTCTTTATCTTTGAAAGTCTTTTTCATAATTCTTTTATTTGTGAAATCCCTTTTATATTGCATTATATCTTTTAGAAATTTAGGATCTGAATTTATATTTTTTAACTTCTGCAAAAAACTATTTTTTTCAATAAGTTCCTTTTTAGCAATATCTCTTTCATTATATAACTGAATCAAATCCTCTCTAAATATTGCATTTGTAAACTCATCTCTCATTTTATTTATTCTTCCATAATCAATATAATAGTTCATTTTGTATTGTTGTTTACTCCAAATCATAACCTGCAAGTGTGGATGTCCACTTTCCAAATGGACTGCTCCTGCATATTGTAAATCTTCGTACTTTATATTCATTTTTTCTGCAAGACTTACTAATTTACCTTCAAATAATACTTTCCACTTTTCTTGTTTATCATATCCTAATCGAATAGCATCGTATTCTTCTAATGATAAAGTAATTCTATATATTGGAACTTTATTTCTTGCTAATTCAGTTATATGTTTGCTTACTTGTTCTATATCATTCATTTCTTGTATATTAGGAAATTCATTTATTTTTCCAAATAATCCATGTGCTGTATTTTGATTTCTTATTGCATATTCGCTATAAGCAAGATAATTTGTATAGTTTTTATGTTTAAAAAATGTAGTTCTTTTATTAGGATTAAATGTTTCAAAAAGGAATATTACATTACTCATTTCTATATATTTCTCCTATTGTATAAAAATCATATAAATCTTGTTCTGTCATATCCTTAGTATCATGATTAATATAATAGTTAGCTTTTTTACGAGCATTATTTAACATACTAATAAAGTTTTTATGCATATCATCTCCAAGTAATCTATGCAATACTTCTCCTTGCAAATATGTATTGATAGCACTTGTCCTTAAGTGTTTTGCATTTATTTTTCTTTGACTTTGTATAAATGGTTTTAGTTTTGCATCTAGCATACTATCTATTTCTTTAATTATAAAATCCAAATTATCTCTATATATTTGTAGATTTAATTCCTTATCAATTCCTGCTCTAACTAATTCTGAAATACTATTATAAGAACTTTTTTCTACTACTTTTATAAGCATTTCTTTCTTACTTTTAGGAAGTCTTATTGTTATTTTATCTAACTCTTCCTCGCTTTTTTTCTTCTCCATTTTTTCCTCCTGTGCAGATCAAAATTGCCCTCAGGCAATTTTGCAGGATCAGAGCGACCTCCCCTCGCCCACAAACTGCCTAAAAGCGTGGCTTTTAGCTGGGTGCTATAAAAAAACAGAGTGGTCATTTAGACGTCTCTGCATTTACACGATTTTATTCATATTCTTCGTCATCTTCTTCGATTTCTTCTCTACTAGTTACTTCAACATAGTCACTTATAATTGCTAGTGCTTGATCATAACTTCCTGAGCTAGTAATCTTTTCACACATCTCTTTTGCCTCTTCTTGCATACCATTTCTTTTTAATGTTCTTGATGCAATACCCATTAGATTAAAAATGTTTCCATCTTCTCCAATTAAAGCACACTTTGGTTTTTTCGTATTATTCAAATTCTTCCTCCTCTTCTTGCTCTTTATTTCTATCAATAGTTTCAACATATTCGTTTATAATATCTAATGCTTCATCATAACTATATGATGTGGTTGCTCTCTCAATCATTCTTCTTGACTCAGCCACCATGTTATTTTCTTTTAATGTTTTTGATGCTAATCCTATTATTTCAAGCATAGTACCAAATGCATCATGAATATTACATTTTGGTTTTTCTTTTGTTATATTTTCTTTTTTGTTTTCTTGATTTATATTTTTCATTTTTTCTGAAATATTTAAAAACTTTAATGCAACAGGTTTGAATCTTCCATATTGGAAATCATTTCTCATTTCATACATCATTAAGTGTATTATCTCACTTATTTGATTAGAATCTAATGGTCTTTCTTCAACTTCTTTTATTTCTTTTTGTTGCTTAGGCGTACCAAAAGATAGATTCAATGGAGAGTCACTCACATACCCTAAGTTCATTAAAGCATGAGCCATTGCCTCTCGATATTCTGTATCTAAATAAGCATCATAAAGTGCTTCCCTTATATCACCTATTGTTACTACTTGATTATTATTCAAACTCTTCTTCCTCCTCTTTTCTTATTTCATTTTTCAAATCACATTCTTGTGTTAAATACCCTTGTGCAGTTTTCTTCATATTTTTATCATCTGCATAATCTTCTCCTAGTCTATTTAAATCTGCATAATCCATTAAGTCTTCTATATCTATATCCCCATTATAAATTAAACGCCTAGCCAACTCTTCTTCATCATCAGCTACAATTAATTCAAAACAATCAATATTATTAGCAAATTTTATTGCATCTTTTATATTTGAAATATCTTCTTTCTTTGTTTCTAATATTGCTAATAGCTTGTCTCTATCTTCATCATTTAGATTATTTATAATCTTAAATATTGCTTTTATATCTTGATATGGAGCTGTCCAACCTAACTTATTTCCCCTAGCAATAATATTTGATATTTCTGCAGATATTGTAGCTGAAAATTGTGGATCAGATGTATCAATCACTTCACATTCTAATATATGAGTATCCTGAATCGATAAATTATTATAGTCTAATCCTAAATATCTAAAATCTCTTTCTAGTTTTTCAGTTTCATTTGGAATTTTTACTATAATCTCCCTATAATCCTCGTTTTCTTCATACTCATGTTTATTTACTATATTTAATTTCATTTTAAAACTCATTTTTCTTTTTCTCCTTTGATTCTCTCGCACGAGAATCGATTTTGTGCCATTTTTATTATTTTTTAGTATAGTTCTACCTCTATAAAACTACTCAAATTCTTCTGTTTCTCCATCTTTAGCTTTATTTTTAATTCCATGTGCATTATAATTATCTATTTCTTCTTTTTGCTTTTCCTCTGCAATTATTCCTTTTAATAATTCGACTTTTTCATGTTCTCTTTTCCATTCTTTAATAAAATGTGGTTTTGGCTTTGTCATTAAATAATCTTTTGAATAACAAAGTAAATTATGGGTAGACATTTCATACATTTCTTTAAATAGTTGTAGTCTATTCAAATTCTTCACCTTCTTCATCTTGTTTTGTATTTTCATTATTTAATACATCTTTTATTAAAGAACTAGTTACCCATATAGTTTTTTTATTAAATTCTCTTTCCAAGCACCTTCATTCCTAGACCAATGAAATCCATTACGTTTTAATTTATTTCTAATTTCTTCATTAGGTTTTTCATCAAATATTAACTGAATCCTATTTATTTCTTTATTATGAATTGCCTTACCACCCTTGAATTTTATGTCTGGAAATACTAATTGTTCTTGTTCTTCAAGTCTTTTTATTCGTAATTTTGTCTCTCTTATATTACCTGTTACATTAGTAAGTTCCCATGTTTCATGTGGTCTTGCTTTTATACTATTTCTTTCATTTTCTAGTCTTTCTAGTTTTTCCTTTAACTTTTCAATGGCTTTAGGATCATCATTATAAATAGCATTACTATTTTCTACATGCCTCGCTTTTGCTTCATAATAGTCACTTTTATCTGAAAGCTCTATTGATTTTCTTATATCGTATTCAGCTTGTCTATGTAATTTTCTTGCTTTTCTTTCAGAATGATGTCCAATAATTATTGGCTGTCCAGGTGTCATCATTAAAATTCGATTAGCTGTCGAATTACTTCTTGCCTCTGCCTCCTTTTTTGCTTTTTGCGATACTGCTTTGTATCTCGCTATTCTCCTTTGTTTTCTTTCTTCATAATCTGCTCGTCCTCCCAAATTTTATCACTTTCCTTTCCTACCTTACACAACAAAGTAATGATAATGTTAAAAATGAGCTAAGCATTGCTACAATTATTAAAATTACAATATACATTTGTTTTTCCTTTCCAAAAAAAAAGACTATATAAAGTTGTGTTGCATATTAACTCTTGCACAAACTTTATACAAGTCTTATTCAAATTCTTCTTCATTTTCTAATGTTTTTATATTTGTACAATATTTTCCCAAGTAAATCCTTCTCTACCAAAATGTCCATAATTTGTTGTTTTAGAATAAATTGGCTCTTTAAGTTTTAAATATTCTATGATTCCATTAGGTGTTAAATCAAATCGTTCTTTTATCGCTTTTATAATAAGATGTTCAGGTATTCTATTTGTTCCAAAGCATTCTATAAATAAAGATATAGGTTGTTCCATACCTATACCATAGCTTAATTGTATTTCACATTTTCTTGCCATTCCATTTGCTACAACATTTTTAGCAATATGCCTTGCCATATAACATGCACTTCTATCTACTTTGCTTGGATCTTTTCCAGAGAAAGCTCCTCCTCCATGCCTTGCAATTCCACCATAAGTATCACAAATTATTTTTCTACCAGTTAATCCTGTATCTCCAATTGCTCCTCCTATTACAAATCTTCCTGTAGGATTTATAAAAAACTTAGTTTCAAAATCCAACATATCAGGATCAAGAATTGGTAAAATTACTTTTTCTATTAAATCTTTTTGCATAGTATGTATATCAACATTTTCTAGATGCTGTACTGATATTAAAATACTATCTACCCTAATTGGGAAATCATCAATATATTCTATTGTTACCTGAGCCTTTCCATCAGTTTTTAAATATTCTATTTCTCCATTTTTTCTCACTTTTGCTAATTGCTTTGTAATTTTATGTGCAAGCGAAATTGGATATGGCATAAATTGTTCGGTCTCATCACAAGCAAATCCAAACATAATTCCTTGATCTCCTGCTCCACCTTTATTTACTCCTATTGCTATGTCATTACTTTGTTTTTTTATGTATTGCTCTATTTCACATGTTCTATAATCCATTGTAGTTTTTTCATCATCATATCCTACTTCTTTTAATTTTTCCCTTACTAATTTTTCAATATCTAATGTAGCATTAGTTGTTATCTCTCCTGCAACTATAACTTTATTTCCTGTAATTAAAGTTTCTACTGCAACTCTTGATTCTTTATCTTGTTTTAAACATTCATCTAAAATAGAATCTGATATTAAATCAGCTACTTTATCTGGATGTCCTTCTGTAACACTTTCGCTTGTTAAAAAATATCTTTTATATTTCAATTTAAAATTCCTCCATTTCTTTTTATTTATATATTTCAATTTAACTTGCATTTTTATTTGTTATTACATAAACATGTCCTCACATCCTTTATTCATTCGCACAAGAATCAATTTTGTGCCATTTTTATTCTTAATTAGATAAATTACTCGAACTCATTTTCATCTTCTTGTTCTATCTTTATATATTTTTCTAACTTTTTATTTAAATTTGTTACCTGACATTTCAAAGAATTATTTTCTTTAATTAGTAGTGCATTATCTAATAGTTTTGTTCTATCATTTTCATACTTCTCATCAATAGCATTTAACTCTAACATACTTACATAATCGTTTTCAGTAACAATAATATGATCTAGTAATTTTATATTAAATACATGTAAAAGTTTATTTATGGTATTAGTCATCGTTATATCATGATTACTTGGATCAAGATTATTAGACGGATGGTTATGAACTAAAATAACTCTATCACATGCATTTATTAATGCTGTTCTTACAATACTTTTATCATCTACATTTATTTCACCACTTGTCCCAATTCCTATTAAACTCATATTTCTTATATTATTTCTTCTATCTAGTCCAATAAAAAGGAGATGCTCTTGAATTGCATCTCTTATTTCTTTTACTTGATCTAGATCAAAAACTTCACTTGGTATTCTTAATTGTATTTTTTTGAATATTTTGTTTTTTCTGTACTTCTATTGATAAACTCATTTATATTACTCCATTTCTTCTTCCTCTTCTATTTCTCTCTTGTGTTCTTTGCTTTTTTCAAAATCTGTTATAAATTTTTCTATTTTCTCATAACTTTCTTTTGAAATACCTTTTGTATGATTAAACCAATCTAACATTGCTCTTCTACTTATTCCTGATAATTTACTAAATTTATTTTTCGAAATTTTATTTTCTTTTAAATACTTTTCTAGCATTTTTTCTGGATTTGACATTAAGAATTTTACATAGTCCGATACTTTTGGCTCTTCTGTAAATTCTAAAAATTTTAATATTTTATTTATTACCTTTGTATTTGTTAGCTCAGTTTTATTCTCTTCATAATTGCTATATGTACTTTCACTTATGCCTATTGCCTTTGCTACTTCTTTTTGTGTATAGCCATGAAGTCTTCTAAAATATACCATTTGCTCTGCAAAATTTATTCTATCATTTTCTATTGCTTCTTTTCGTTTTCTATGTGTTTCTATTTTCATATTAATCTTTTCATCGAAACTGTCAGTTTGTTTGATTTTTGAGAGCAGATATGCGACTGTTTCATCATCACTTAATATTCTTTTTTCCTTAGTGTCTAGCACATTTGCGAGATTATTTGTATTTGTTGTCAGCAGACCACCGTCGCAAT